>JBJFAG010000055.1:1509-4739 GCA_051887795.1 Candidatus Coproplasma sp.
GCATATCTTTCCGGCTTCATCGGAAATAAGGATGCAGCTTGGAAGCGTCTTAAGACTTATGCAGACTCTGGCTTTAAGCCTTCCACGACTACAGGTAAGCAGCCTAAGTACACCGTTGCTTCAAGCTACTCTTCAACTACTCAGCTCGTTTGCGATATCGGCGACGACGAAAAGAGATCAGTTAGCTTTGCAAACGGCAACTACGTGAGTGGTACCATAACCCTTCCCGATGGAAAGCAGTATACCTCCGACTCACTTAAACCCGCATGGGCAGCACTTGAATCTAAGCTTGGCTTAGACGTAGTAGATAACTTCTCGGTTAAGTCCAACAAGGTTACTACAGCTATCAACAATACGACCGATAGCGGTAAGCTCTCTGCAAGAGACATCATCACTGATGGTGCAAAGACCATCAACGACAACGCTGAGCTCTTCCTCGATTTATCCAACTATCTCGACGAAATGCCCAACTACGCTAAGTTCCTTGAAGAGAACCCCATCGTTCGTCTGTCCTTAACGTCTGATACTGAGACCGGTGCAATGTACGTTGCTCCTTACTTCGACGGTTATGACGATATCGAAAAGTACGACCTCTTCAAGACCAACTGGGTTATAGCTCTTCTCGACAATACCACCGGCGGCGACACGACGACCACCTATAAGTCACACATCGAGACGAAGAATGCAGCAAATAAGACCAGCTTAGATGCTACTCATGCTTCTATCTCCGCTTATATCGGTCAGACGGGTCACTGGTCCGTTGACATCCTTGATAAGGACGGCAAGAAGGTAGAAGACGGTATCACCGTTAACTACGACAAGGCTCTCGCAGCTGCAACCAACGAAACGACTCCTCTCGGCGCTGCAATCGCAGCCGCAGCAGGCAGGGTTTATGACGGCGACTCCGGTAACATCGTTGACTTCATGAACTTTGCAATCAACTTAAGCGAAGGCGAAGTAACAGGTGCTAAGCTCCTTAGCATGTTACAGGAATACATCAAGGTTGCTTACTACAAGACCGGCACCGATACTCCTTTCTATACTCAGGCAGGCTATAAGCTTTCCGACGTATTCGCAGGTAACTCTGCTGCTTGGGACGTTGACCTCTATGCAGCACTCGGCAGATGCCTTGTAACCAACCCTTCACTTCTTAAGTCCGGTAGCTCTGGCAACACCATCGGCGGCGCTAACGCTACTCCTCTTTCGAACCTGTACCTTGTTGCAGCTCGTCAGTCCAACATGCAGCGTGTAGTTGATATTACCGGCTTCGTTGGCGAGCTCTATGGTATCCGTGGTATCGAAGGTTACAACATCTACACCTATATCGACGCTAACGGCGACGTTCAGGACGTTCGTGGCGACTATGAATCCTACAATGCATTCAACGAATTTAGCAAGTTCTATGCTGAAGGCCTTGTATTCACCGGCGGTGCTTCCTCCGATGGTCAGGTTTCCTTCTACGTTGAAAACTCTGTAGAAGTTCTTTCCTATCACGACTACGTTAACACCCAGACTCCTGCAGGCTTCCAGCTTGAAGGCGTTGTATCCGGCACATACAGCATCGAGAATGATTACTATCTGACTCCTATAATTTCGCCTGTATCAAAGTGGAACACCTCCAGCTCATATGATCCTACGACGTATGAACCTACGGACACCGAGATTATGAGAATGATCAACAGCTGGCGTTCAGTTAAGGATACCGGCTTCGCAGTTCCCGTAGATGCAGTTAAGAACAATCCCGAGAAGTTAAAGGCTGTCCTTTCCTTCATCGACTATCTGTTCTCTGATGACGGTCAGATCACTATGACCTATGGTCCTAAGGCTGACGACGCTAACAGCACCAACGGCTTCTGGTACAACCGTGAAGCAACCGCAGATGAAATTGCTAAGGGTCAGTACTTCGAATACGAAGGCAAGAAGCTCTATTCTGAGACCACCTATGGTGATGGCATTTACGTTCCTACGGTAACCGATAAGGTTAAGCAGTTATACTATGGTAACGAAGTAAACGGCATTAAGGTTGACGGCAAGATGACAGGCGACAACGCATTCACGACAAGCTGTGCAAGATCTTACACCAACTTCGCTCGTTACGTCATCGGTTCTGCACTTCCCATCGGTAACAAGCTACAGTCGTTCGAATATCAGATGACCAGTGAAATGGGTAAGTCTGGTGCTCAGGTTGTTGCAACTGCATTGGATACCGGCGTTATCCGTCATCCTTCAGTAACGTTGACCAACCAGTACGACAATCCTTGGTATACCCTTGTTCCTACCGTTCTTCCTTACACCGAAGATGAAAAGACCCTGAACACTCAGGCAATCATGGTTTCTGAAACCGGTCAGGACAGGTACTTCACCAACAACAAGAACAACACAACTAACCTCTATATAGAGATCATCAAGAACGGCTTCGATGCTTCTTCGTATGATGCTATGTTCGATTCTCTTACGCTTACCAAAAACTAATTAACTTAGTTTCAGTGATTAAAAAAAATCTGTGATTTATAACGGCGCCCGTCTTCGGGCGGGCGCCCTATAAATTATTATTTGGGGAAATGATATGAAAACTCAAATGAAATTTCAAAAGATACTTTCATTGATATCGCTCATTGCTGCAGCGCTTGCAATTGTTTTAGGCCTGTGCTTCTGCAGTGGCGTTATGTCTGAAATTATCCCTTACCTGTCTGACAAATATAGTATTAATGCAGGCAATCTCTATGAGTATTCGCAGTCGGCGAATAATACTTTGGTGATTTTATCCATAGTTCTGCTTCTTGTTGTTACTACCATATATATTACGGCGAGCAACACAAGGCGTAACTACTACATCACCAACTACGTATCCTTAGGTATCGTAATCGCTTACACCGTTGTGTTTGCGATTATCCTCCTGGTGATCTGCGTAACGGCGATGGGTTATGCAAACGAAATAGATTTCGTTAAGTGGAAGGAATTCTACGAAGCGCACACGACGGACAGATACGGCAACGTAAGCTATACCAACCCTCGTAACTATTCCGAAAGCAGATTAACTTTAATTCTCGGTGTGGTTCTTGCAATCGTTCTTCTTGTCGAAGCAGCAGCTTGGGTATTGAATTTAATTTGGAAAATCAAGCTGATGCAGGGTGAAAAGGCTCTGCTGGCTAACGGTGTTGAAGTTAAACAAATGGAGGTGGCGTAATGAAACGTAACCAGGTTGAAAAGAATGCCGTTTTACAGGACGA
>JBJFAG010000056.1:0-4734 GCA_051887795.1 Candidatus Coproplasma sp.
GAGATACTCTCCCCTCTATCAACTTTTCCATTATAATACAAGTTGGATTTTTTATCAAGTACTTAGCTTAATATTTAGAATAAAATATTAAAAATAATGCATATATTCATTTGCGAGAGAATGTTCAACAAATTTTGTGAATTACCAACAATTGCCGCTATTGTAAAAAAAAGACAGGTACCTTAATACCTGCCGAAAGTTGATTACTGCTGCATTAAATTTATATAGTCCGTAAGGCACACGCAGCGGGCGTCGAGCTTGTGCATTATGTATTCACGCAATAGCTTTAAAGCCCGTTTTTCGCCCTCCTCGGTCGGGGTGCCGACAGCTTTGCCTTCGGCTATCGTCAAAGCCTTAAAGGTTTCGGCGCTTACCCCCGCAAAGGACGAGCAGTCCCAACAGGTAAAAGTTCCGCTGCGCAAATCGAAGCGGAGTTTTTCCAAGTTATCCAACCTGCTGCCGCAGACGGGGCAGAACTCGCTGACGCTGATTCCGTACCCGCACACCTTTAACGCATTTAACAAAAAGGTTATCAGGGCCATCTTGTGGTCGGATAGGCACATATCCCTTAAGGCCTTTATGCAGAGGGCAAAAATTTCACGCCCCTCGTCGCCCTCCTCGGTTAAGGTGATTGCCGCTTCGCACACGGCGCATGCGGCGTAGTACTTATCCACGTCGCACCTCAACTCATAAAAGCTTTCGCACTCGCTGGCCTGGGTTACAGTGTATCTGCCGGCCCTCTCCGCTAAAATGTATTCGGCAAAACAAAAGGGCTGTGAAGCAAACTTCAACTTCGCGTTTGCCTTTTTCACACCCTTTATGCCTGCCGTTATCCTGCCGCGTTCGGCCGATAAAAGCGTTAATATCTTGTCGTTATCACGGTAGTCCACCGCCCGCAACATAAGTGCGTTGACCTTTACTTCTGCCAAAATTATTTTCCTTTGAGTTCTTTATACAGCATATAGTAGCTGACTGAGCCCGTCTTTTCAAACATTCTCCAGGCGAGTTCTGCCGCATCGTTATCCCTTTTTCTCATCTGCCCCTCCCCTATTTAGGTTGGGCAAACCGTCACAAATTATGAGTTCTTTTTTCCGTAACCGAAGGTCTGCATTAACGAAGGTCTTTCCCTCCAGTCCTCCTTAACCTTGACGTAGGTGGTTAAAAAGACCTTGGCGCCCAGAAACTTTTCCATATCCTGCCTTGCAAAGGAGCTGACTTCCTTGATTGCAGCACCCTGCTTGCCGATGAGTATGGCTTTATGGTTGGCCTTTTCGCAGACGATATCGAGGTTAATGTTATAGACCCCGTTTTCCTGTCTTTCAAACTCGTTGACGACTATGGCGATGCCGTGGGGGATTTCCTTGTCGAACTTCAACAAAATTTTCTCCCTCATAATCTCGGCAATCATAAATTTTTCGCTCTTGTCCGAGACGATGTCGTCCTCTATTACCCTGTCCCCCTCGGGCAGAAGTTTAACGATTCCGTCAACAAGGTTTTTTAAATTTATTCCCTTTCTTGCAGAGACGGGGTATACGTCGCAATCAATCCCCGCTTCGTACAGCTTTTTGACGTTTTCGGGTATGTTCTCCCTGGGCATTATATCTATCTTCGTATGTGCGATTAGCATGGGGATATTGCCCGACGAATAGCGTTTTATAACCTCAATATCGCTGTCCGTTATACCCTCGTGGCCGTCTAAGACAAACACAATTACGTCAACCCCTTTGGAGGTGGTTTCGGTGGTCTTTTCCATTACCTGAGAGAGGGCGTTTTTAGCCTTATATATACCGGGGGTATCAATAAAAACTATCTGGTAATCGTCGGTGTTTATTATGCCCATAATGGCGTCCCTCGTCGTCTGGGGCTTGGGTGATACTATTGCAACCTTCTCCCCCACGAGTACGTTAACCAGCGTTGATTTACCTGCGTTTGCCTTTCCTATTAATGCTACGTATCCGCTCTTCATCTCAATATATTACCTCACTAAACCGAGCTTTTCCATAACTCTCTCTTCCTTTGCCCTCATCTGAACCTTGTCCTCGTCGGTCATATGGTCGTAACCTAAAAGGTGACATACACCGTGGGTTGCAAGGTAGTAAAACTCCCTGTCCGCACTGTGGCCATACTCCTCTGCCTGCTGCCTTGCCACCTCTTCACAGATGGCGATAGAGCCTAAACAGAGGTTGCCCTCGCCGTCAGAATCGTAGGGGAAAGAAGCAAGCTTAATCTCCTTGCCCCTGATGCCGTCTAACGTGGGGAAGGATAGAACGTCGGTTACCCTGTCTATGTTGCGGAAACGGGAGTTTAAATCCCGTATGGTCTCTTTATCGACAACTATTATTTCAACTACCAGGGGGCAGTCGGAGCTGTACTCCCCTTCAAACGCCTTTTCAAGCTGAGAGAAATCTCTGTCTTCACAGATTATGCTTAACATATTAACGGTCCTTTTTGCCTATTGTAAGCTTGGGATAGGAGATACGGTTGTGGTATACGCCTGAAAGCGACTGGGCGATTGTACGGCTGATAACCGTCAGATCCCTCATCGTTATATTGCAGTTGACGAATTGGTCCAGATTCATTCGCTCTTCGATTAAACTGCCTGCAAGCTTTTCAATATTGGCGGCGCTTCTGTCCGAAAGCGAACGGGTTGCCGCTTCCACCGCGTCGGCAATCATTATTATTGCCGCAATGCGGGTTTCGGGTACGGGGCCGGGGTAGGAAAAGTCTGCAAGCTGTACCTCGCCGTCGCTCATCTTTAGCGCCTTGACGTAGAAGTACTTGATGGGCAACGTGCCGTGGTGCTGTACTGCCACGTCTGCCAAAAATTCGGGCAGGTGATATTTTTTGATGAGCTTCGCACCGTCCCTTGCGTGGGAACGGATAATCTCGGCTGAAAGTTCAGGGGGCAATTCGTTATGGATATTCTTGTCCGACTGATTTTCGGTGAACATTTCGGGGTTCTTAAGCTTGCCCACGTCGTGATAGAAGGCCGCTGCCCTTGCCAGCTCGCCATCCTCGCCTATAGCTATTGCGCACGCTTCAGTGAGCTGAGCCACTACCACCGAGTGGTTATAGGTGCCGGGCGCCTCGTTCTTGAGTTTTTTCATAAGACGGGCGTTGGGGGCGGTTATCTCACGAAGGCGGAATGTAGTCAGCTCGGAGAACACCAGCTCGAATAAGGGCAATAAGACGATATACAGCAGCGTTGAGAGCGCCGCACCGATTGCACCGTAAGCAAGTAAAATCCACTCCGACATCATACCGCCGAAGAGTATCTCCATTACGGTTATTATTACCTCTATAGGCAGTAACACCACGAAGAAGATTAACACGCTCTGCAGCCTGGTCTTTACCGTGTGGGCAAAGAAAATAACCAACGTTCCCGCAGAGAACGACATGAGCAGACAGGAGCTGTATTTTAAAATTTCGGTATAATTAAGCACTGCAGTACTTAAATTTATATCCATTATGAATATCAGCAGCGCATTGATTATGTTTAAAAATATTGCAGATTTTCTGCCTAAGAGCGTTGCGCACATCACCGCAAAGAATGCAAAGGGGCGGGCGTTGGCGTCAAGCAGAATGGTTACCGCAAAGCTGAACACAAGCGACAGGTCAAATAGCGCAAACAGCTCTATCTGCTTGGAGAGCTTTGCCAATATCTCGGAGCTTTCAAAGTATAGATACAGATAGGTAATCGAATACAGCAGCAATACGCCTGCAACCACAAAAATTGCCTTGCCCATATTCCCGGAAAGGTAGGTTATAGTATTATTCCCCTGCTGTACGGCGAGCATTGCAAATGCAATTGCAATAGTTATTACGGCACTGAATATAAAGCATAATGATGCTAAAAATGCCTGTTTTTTAGTCAGTTTTATTTTCACTTTCTTTTCTCCCGACGCCTTGGCTTGCGTATGCTTTTACTATTCGCATAACCAGCGTATTACGCACGACGTCTTTATCTGTAAGGTTTATAAGCGATATTCCTTCCACGTCCTTAAGCAGCTGGGCGGCGTGGTTTAATCCGCTTTGCTTTCCTTCGGGCAGGTCAATCTGGGTTGCGTCACCCGTTATCACCATCTTGCTTCCGTCACCTAAACGGGTGAGGAACATCTTCATCTGTTCCTTTGTGGTGTTCTGCGCCTCGTCTAAGATTATAAACGAGTTGGAGAGCGTTCTGCCCCTCATGTATGCAAGAGGCGCAATCTCTATTACCCCCCTCTCCATAAGCTTGGTGTAGGCCTCTATGCCGAGCATCTCCTGCAGGGCGTCGTATAAAGGGCGGAGATAGGGGTCGACCTTGGTCTGCAAATCACCGGGGAGGAAGCCGAGCTTTTCACCCGCTTCGACTGCAGGGCGGGTTAAAATTATGCGCTCTACCTGCTTTTGCTTGAACGCCTGAACGGCTAAGCAGACTGCAAGATAGGTCTTGCCCGTACCCGCAGGGCCAATGCCGAACACTATCTGGTTGCGGCGTATGGCGTCCACGTAGGCCTTCTGGCCGACCGTCTTACACTTGATGGGCTTGCCCTTGAAGGTTACGCCCACCGTGCCTGAGGAGAGCTTGGCTATATCCGAAGCCCTGCCGTCTTTGGCCAGCTCTATGCAGTACACCGCCATGCCGTTATCTACCTTTTCACCGTTTTCGGCTAAGGCTATCAGGTTTTCAAACACCTCTATAGCGGTATTGACGTTTTCCTCGCTGCCCTCCACCACGATATTTACGCCGTA
>JBJFAG010000057.1:0-4713 GCA_051887795.1 Candidatus Coproplasma sp.
CATGTCCGAAACAAGTGTGCTTACGGTATCTTCGTCCAAATTCAAATAGCCCGTTGCAAACATGGTGGCTATGCCGTGAACGAACACCCAACACTCCCAATGAAACCTTTCGGCCAAATCCCCGTTTAGCCCTGTTGCTGTATTGAGTGAGCTTAAAACGTCGGTTATATCCCCGCCGTCGTACTCCTTCTGACTATCTCTGCTGCGCATAAACAGGTAGGAAAACAGGTGCCTCTCCTCCTTGGCAAAGCGTATATACCCCATGCCGTAGGCCTTGTATTCGGGGTATATATGGCGGTCTACCTCGTTTTTGAGGTAGGTCTGGTAGGTGGCGGTTATCAGATTTACAACCTCTTTTTTCAGCTCGTCCATGCCACTAAAAGAGAGATATATGGGGCGGGTGGAACAGCCCAACCACTTGGCAAGCGAACGGGCGTTGAGCGCAGACATTCCGCTGTGCTTAACCAGTGCGTATGCCCCGTCGATTATGTTCTGCCTTGTAACCTGCTTTTTTGCTGACACGTTTACCCTCCGTATGATTGGTAACTTAAGTTACCATTATTATAAAACTATTGCGCCTGAAAAGTCAAGCGCAAATAACTGATTGATTACGTATATTTAATCCTTGGCTTTGTGAGTTTATACCCACTGCCCTTACCCCTGTTTATAAGGTGACAGATAAGCTTATACACCTCGCCAAAGGCTATTACTGAAAGCGAGGAAGCTGTGCAGATAAGCCAGAGCTTTAACGGTATACAGGCAATTTTGAATGCCGAGGCAATGGGCGTGAGGCATAATATAACGTTTGCAACAACGCCTGCAAGTACGGTAAGCAATAACACCTTGTTTGAAAACAACCCGCAAAATGCCGACTGCCTGCCCGAACGGACGTTGAATGCGTGGAAAAGCTCGGCAAAGCTTATGGTTATAAACGCCGCAGTCGTTGCGGCCTGCGCTCCGTAGAGGTTGAGCGCAAAGGCGTACACCGCCACCGTTACCCCCGTAATATATGCCGATGAAAGCAACATAAAGCAGACCGATTCCCTGGAAAATAACGCCTTCTCTGCCCTGATTGGCGGGGTTGACATATCGTCTCCGCTCCCCCTTTCAACGCCCAGCGCCAGCACGGGGAAGCTGTCTGTTATCAGGTTTAACCATAACAGCTGCGTAGACGGCAGAAATCCGCACCCCATAAATGCAAAAGTGACGATGAGTATTGAAAGCACTTCCGCAAGGTTGGTGGACAGGAAAAACTGAATGGTCTTTTTGACGTTGGAAGAAATTCTTCTGCCCTCTTTGACGGCACTGACTATAGTTGTGAAGTTATCGTCGCAGATTATCATATCGCCAACGCTTTTGGCAACCGAAGTACCGCTGCCCATAACAATGCCTATATCCGCACTCTTTAGCCCCGGGGCGTCGTTAACCCCGTCGCCCGTCATTGCCACCGTCTCTCCTCCCGATTTAAGTACCCTGACGATTACATTCTTATGCCTTGGCGTAACCCTTGCAAACACCCTGCCGTTTTTTATCGCCTCTTTTAGCTGAGGTTTTGTCATACTGTCGAGTTGTTCGCCAGTAAATACCTGGCTTTCAGCCTGACATATCCCCGCCTTTTTGGCGATGGCAAAGGCAGTTTTTGCACTGTCGCCCGTAATCATAACGGTGGTTATCCCCGCCCTTGCACACTCCTCTACGGCCATTGTAACGCCGTCCTTCAGCCCGTCCTCCATTCCGCATGCCCCGAGCAGAATAAGGTCGCTTTCCTCCAGAACGCCGTCGTGCCTTGTCGCAAAGGCCAGCACCCGCAGTGAACGGGAAGAGAGCTTTTCACATTCGGCTAAAAACTTTAGTCTGTCATCTTCAGACAGGGGTTTAACCTCCCCGCCTGTCAGAATATACGCACAGCGTGCAAGCAATATTTCGGGCGCTCCCTTGGTGTAAACCCTCTCCCCCTCTTTTGCTTTGATTTTAACGGACATGAGCTTTCTGTCCGACGAAAAGGGTATTTCGCCAACCAGGGTATAATTCGGTTCAAAACCGACTTCGTCGGCATATATCTTCAGGGCAATCTCGGTCGGGTCGCCCATATACGCACCACGTTTGCCCTTAACCGAATTACATGCCGCCATACATTCGTACAGGGCGTTACACCCCGCACTATGCTTTGACGAATGAAAGTTATCAGTACTTATTACCTCAACCACCTTCATCTGGTTGCAAGTTATCGTACCCGTCTTATCCGTACAGATTGTAGAACAACCGCCAAGCGTTTCTACGCACTTCATTTTGCGGATAATTACGTTTTCCTTACTTAACCGCTGCACGCCCATTGCAGTTATAACCGAGACCACGGCGGGCAACCCCTCCGGCACGGCGGCAACAGCTATGGCTACAGCCGTCATAAAATTATCTAAAATTCCGCCGTGCAGGGCGAATACCCCTACGCAGAATACTATGGTTGCAACGACTATTACAAAGGCGGAAATTATTTTACCCAGCTTGTTTAAACTCCTCTCCAGGGGGGAAGCTGACTTTTTCAACTCCCCGAGCATGGCGGCTATTGTGCCAATCTCGGTATCCGCCCCGGTGGCGATGACCACTCCTTCGGCCCTGCCGCCCACTACAAAGGTGGAAGAAAAGGCTATATTTTTGGCGTCGTGGTAGTCAACCTTATTCTTTAAAATTGCACCGTCGCATTTATCGACAGGCGCAGACTCACCCGTCAAAGCCGCTTCCACACAGCGCAGAGAGTACGCCTTTGTTATACGCATATCGGCGGGGACGACGTCCCCCTCCTCCAAAAGCACGACGTCGCCCACCACGACGCGGGTGCTGTCTATCTGCTTAACCACACCCCCTCGCCTGACCTTTGCAAAGCTTCCGTTCAGCTTTTTCAATTCCTCAATGGCCTTGTCCGCACGGTAGGTCTGAATAGTGCCGACAACTGCGTTAAGTAATATTATTACGCATATTATTGCGGTATCTGCAAGGTCGGATAAATTGCCTGAGATAAAGGCGATACTCGCTGAGATGAGCGCGGCGGCAATCAGCAGAATGGTCATCAAGTCGCCGAACTGTGAGAAGAATAACCCTGCAATACCCCTCTTCTTCTCCTCCTTTATGACGTTCAGTCCAAGCCGCTCTGCCCGCTGCGCCGCCTCCCGTTCGCTTAGTCCGCACTCCGACGTGCCTAAACGGGTATAAACACTTTTTACATCACAATCAGTAAACTTAAGCATAGTATATGCTTATTAACTTCAGCCGTAAAATATGACATAAAAACACCGAGGCGGTTAGCCTCGGTGTCGATTGATTATGATTTAGATTAATAGAGCTCTGTACCGTCTTTAAGGTCGGGGAACTTCTTGCAGAGCAAACCGAAGATATAACGGGCAGATTTTTCCGCACCGTAGTTGGACTTCTGCGTAAGCGCCGCATCCCTGTAGGGTTTGATAAGCTCCCGATTTTTTGAAAACTCCTCGATTAGGTCGCATGCGGCTGTAACGTTAAACTGCTTGATTGCACACCCCACATCGTTTATGTAGTACTCGCCTATACGCTGTTCGATTTCGGTGGCGTAGTGAGTTATTATCTGGGGTACGCCGAAGAAACAGGGTTCCGCCATTAAGCTTGCACCGCTTTTTCCGCAGGTTACGTCGGAGGCAGCAATAAGTTCAAGCATATTGTCGGCTAAACCGTAGGGTTTAAACACTGTGTTGCCCAACGATTTAACGCCCTGCAAATGGCTGTACAGCTCCTCGTTTTTACCGCATACAACGATAAGATTGATGGGTAAATCCCTGGTTAACAGCTCTTCACACGTCTCCTTACACTTACCTATACCGTACCCCCCGTCGGCAACCAACACGGTGAATTTATCCTCGTCAATGCCGATTTTACGGCGGAGCGCCTTTTTATCCGAAGTGATTGAAAACGCCTCTTTTCTTATAAGGAAGGGTACGAGCTTTAAATTATCCTCGTTAAAACGCTTTTTGTGCATTTGCATAGCACGGTTATAACCCCAGGACATCGATATAAGCGCTAAGTCGCACGGATAACGGAAGAGCGTATTCATCCATACGTCGGGGCAATACATGGCGGTAAGCGGTCTGTTTTTAAGCTTCATTGCATAGTAGTTGGTTGCCCAATGGGTACTTACCACTAAGTCGGGTTTAAGCTCCTCCATATGCTTAAGGCCGGTTTTAAACGCACCCCAGCTTATAAAATTTACTGCCCCCCAGGAGGATAATTTAACACCCCAGAAACGCATATTCAGCGTTGCGAAGTGTCCCCAGACGGGGTGTTTATTATAGTGTACTACGCTGTCGCATAGCGACTTTTCGTACCTGATTAATTTTTTATTGCCCTGCTCGGTGAAAAAGCGTGAACGAACCACCTCGACTTTATCTCCATAAAGCCGTTCAAATTCATCCGCTATGCTGTTCATGGGCATTATATGCCCAAGCCCTGCCTCAGTGTAGGGAAAAACTACTCTGGGTTTAATCATAATCACAAACTCCTATATCTCTTCTTCTGATAATTAAGAAGCACAAACAACCAGGTTATCAATGGCAGTAAATCTCTGCCCCTTGTTGCTCGTCGTAAAGTTTAATCCGTTGACCGTATTAGTTCCGATTGAAATATTTTCAACACTAAATTCGTCTGTTCCGTCGGTAATGTTTACGGTTATCGTGCCGTTTGTAACGTCAA
>JBJFAG010000058.1:0-4698 GCA_051887795.1 Candidatus Coproplasma sp.
CAAAGCGGTGCTACCGTGACGCCATGCCGCTTGAGGAGTGTTTTAAGATAATTGCAGACGGTTCGGGCAGGGACTTCGACCCGAAAATCGCCCGTGTATTTTTAGATATGAAGGAGAGCGTTATTGAGATATTCCGTTCCGGGCAGGAGCATACGCCCACGTTGGAAGGTGCGGAAGCTGAGGGGAGATAATCATGAAGAGGTTTAAAAAATTTATAGCGTTATCTATCGTTATGATTTTTATTGTTGCACTGGGCTTGCTCGGCGGCTGCGGCTATATCAACGGGGAGCTTTGGGCGGACGTAAGTTACGATAACGAGAGCGCCTACACCGTAGGCGGCGGCGAAATCGAAGAGAGCGTTTCTGAGATCGAGATAGACTGGAAGAGTACTCTGGTAACCGTGGAGTATCACCAGGGTTCTGTCATAACAATTCAGGAGATTGCCGATAAGGATCTGGAAGAGGGGTTAAAGCTGAGATATCTCGTAGATAATAATAAATTAACCGTGCAGTTTGCCACCAACGGCAGGCATGATATCAACGGTTTGAATAAAAAACTCACCGTGCATATACCCGAAGGGGTAAACTTAAACAAGCTTACCATAAACGGCGTCGGCAGTGAAATTAATTCAAAGGTTGCAGTAACCCAATTGTACGTTAACACCGTTACGGGTGACGTTACGGCTGAAAACGTAATCGGCGGTGCTTCGGTAAACAGCGTAAGCGGAAATATTGATATAACCTCTTCAGGCGTAGGTTTTCAGGTGGCAAGCGTAGGCGGAAATATCAAGCTTACGTTGTCTGAAAATCTCACCCAGGCAAACTTCTCCACCGTTTCAGGCACGATTGTCTTAGTCTTACCTGAAACTTTAGGCTTTAAGCTTACCTTCTCCAAAATAGGCGGCAGCTTCAATTCGGAGCTGGAGACGTCTCAGAAAGACAACACGTACACCCGTTTAGACGGAAAAGCTGACATAGACGTCAATTGCGTCTCCGGCAACGTAAATATAGAAAAGGGGTAAACTATGAACGAGATTAAAATTAACGGTATCTACAGGCATTTCAAGGGGGATTATTACCTTTTATGCGAGGTGGCGACCCACTCCGAAACCAAGGAAAAATATGCGGTTTACCGCAGACTGTACGGCGACGGCAGCCTTTGGGTAAGACCGCTGGATATGTTTTTAAGCGAAGTGGACCATAATAAATATCCTCAAGTCAAGCAAAAATACCGCTTTGAATTGCAGCACGTTGAAAGCGTTGTAAAATAGGGATATAGCCATGACATTAAACCAGATTAAGTATATAATAACCATAGCCGAACAGGGCGCCTTCTCCCGTGCGGCAGAGCAGCTGTATATCTCCCAGCCGTCTTTAACCGAGGCAGTCAAGGATGCCGAAAGCGAGTTGGGCTTTTCCCTGTTTAACCGTACGAATAAGGGCGTAACGCCCACTGCGGAGGGTGCGGAGTTTTTAAAGTATGCCCGCCAGGCGTACGCCCAGTTTGAGCAGCTGGAGGAAAAATTCGTCGGGGGCAAGAACTACAAAAAGGCGTTCTGCGTTTCAACCCAGCACTACTCCTTTGCCGTCAAGGCGTTTGTAGAGGCGGTTAAGGCGTTGGATTCAAGCAACTTCGAGTTTGCCATAAGGGAGTGCAAGACGAGGGATATAATCGCCGACGTGGCGTCTTTACGCAGTGAGATAGGCATATTATATATAAGTAACTTCAACCGCTCTGCCATACAGAAGCTGTTGAACCAGAACGATTTAATCTTCAAGCCGATAATCAGCTGTAAGGCGTACGCATACTTATGGAAGAGCCACCCCCTGGCTAAAAATAATCAAGTCACTTTTGAACAGCTTGCAAACTACCCCTGCCTGTCCTTCGAGCAGGGCGACGGCGCCTCCTTCTACTATGCGGAGGAGATTGTAAGCACAAGGGTGTTCCCCAGGGTTATTCACGCATGCGACAGGGCGACAATGCTCAACCTGATGGTGGGGCTGAACGGCTTCACCGTCTGTTCGGGCATAATCTGCGAGGAGCTGAACGGCGACGACTTCATAGCCGTACCGCTCGATAAGAACGACCCCGAATTTGCCGAGGAGATGCTTATAGGCTATATCGTGCGTAAAAACTGTGTGCTTAGCGAAATCTGTCTTTCCTATATAGAGGAGATCAAGAGATATTTAGGGGTTAAATAACAGTTTGCGGCCGTTTGACTCCCTCAATCTGCTATAGGATTAGCCTATAGTCAACCATATTTTTTAAGTATTTTACAAATAGCAAAGCTGCTGTTATAATAGAGACATCAAACAAAGCAAAGGAGCTAATCATTATGGCAGCAGATATTTATAACAGCAGCAATTGGAGTTTTGAAACCAAGCAGTTACACATAGGGCAGGAGAAGGCAGACCCCGTCACGGATGCAAGGGCGGTGCCTATCTATGCGACGACTTCCTACGTGTTCCACGACAGTCAGCATGCGGCCGACCGCTTCGGCTTAAAGGATGCGGGCAACATATACGGAAGGTTAACCAACCCCACGCAGGATATATTCGAAAGGCGAATCGCCTCGTTAGAGGGCGGCGTTGCGGCGCTGGCGGTGTCGTCGGGTGCGGCTGCAATAAACTATGCAATCCAGGCGCTTGCCAAAAGCGGCGAGCATATAGTTGCGGCAAAGAACATCTACGGCGGAACGTATAACTTCCTCGCCCACACCCTTCCCTTGACGGGTAACATTACAACGACCTTCGTCGACCCCTACGAAGAGGGTTCGTTCGAAAGGGCGATTAGGCCCGAAACAAAGGCCATATTTATCGAGACGTTGGGCAACCCCAACTCCGATTTATCGGATATAGAGGGAATTGCAGAGATTGCGCATAAACACGGCTTACCTCTCGTCGTGGACTCAACCTTTGCAACCCCCTATCTCATAAGACCTATAGAATACGGTGCGGATATAGTCGTACATTCCGCAACCAAGTTCATCGGCGGTCACGGTACGGCAATCGGCGGCGTAATAGTCGACGGCGGCAAATTCGATTGGGAGGGCAGCGGCAGATATCCGTGGATATCCCAGCCTAACCCCAGCTATCACGGAATATCATTTGCTAAAGCGTGCGGAGCTGCGGCGTTCGCAACCTATATAAGGGCAATCTTACTCCGTGATACGGGTTCAACCCTGTCACCCTTCCATGCGTTCATCTTCCTGCAGGGGTTGGAGACGCTGTCACTTAGGTTAGAGCGGCACACCTCTAACGCCTTAAAGGTAGTGGAATACCTCTCCAATCACCCCCAGGTAGAGGCCGTTCACCATCCCTCGCTTGCAAGCTCGCCCTCGCACTATCTGTATGATAAGTACCTGCCTAACGGTGGCGGTTCAATCTTCACCTTCGAGGTTAAGGGCGGCGCGAAGGAGGCGCAGAAGTTCATTGATAACCTGCCCATATTCTCGCTGCTTGCCAACGTTGCGGACGTTAAGTCGCTGGTTATCCACCCTGCAAGCACCACCCATTCCCAGATGACGGAAGAGGAGCTTTTAGAGTGCGGAATTAAACCCAACACTATCCGTTTATCGATCGGTACCGAGAATATAAACGACCTGCTTGCAGCGCTTGCAACGGCGTTTGAAAGCATTAAATAAGGAGTAAATAATATGTCAAAGATATACACCTCAGCCGACCAGCTTATTGGCAAAACACCGCTGTTGGAAATCAGCAATATAGAGAAAGAGCTGGGATTAAAGGCAAGGGTATTGGTTAAGTTAGAGCTGTTTAACCCTGCAGGATCGGTAAAGGACAGGGTTGCTAAATCCATTTTAGACGACGCTGAAAGGCGTGGGGAGTTAACCCCCGATACGGTTATAATCGAACCCACTTCGGGCAACACGGGCATAGGGCTTGCCTCGGTTGCGGCGGCAAGGGGCTATAAAGTAGTTTTAGTCATGCCCGAAACCATGAGCATAGAGCGCAGAAAGCTTATGAAGGCCTACGGCGCCGAGCTGGTTCTCTCGGACGGAAAGAAGGGAATGAAGGGTGCAATCGCCAAGGCGGAAGAGCTTAAAGCAAGCTATCCCTCGGCCATAATTGCTGGGCAATTCATAAATCCTGCCAATCCCGCCGCACACTATGCGGCCACGGGGCCTGAAATCTTCGAGGATACCGAAGGCAAGGTTGACGTATTCGTGGCAGGCGTAGGCACTGGCGGTACGGTTACAGGTGCGGGCAGGTATTTAAAGGAGCGTATCCCCTCGTTAAAGGTGGTGGCAGTCGAGCCTGCAGGCTCCCCCGTGCTGTCGGGCGGCGCCCCCGGCCCCCACGGCTTGCAGGGCATTGGCGCAGGCTTTATCCCCGAAGTTCTGGATACTGCAATCTATGACGGGATAAACCAGGTTACCGAACAGCAGGCGTATGAGACGGCAAGGCTTATCGGCAGACGTGAGGGCATACTCGTGGGTATAACCTCGGGTGCGGCGGCGTTCACCGCAATCGAGCTTGCCAAAAAGGAGGAGTATGCGGGTAAGACGATAGTCGCCCTTCTCCCCGACGGAGGTGGGAGATACCTGTCCACTCCTCTATTCGAGGAGTAGATAGTGGCGTTCGTCCAATAAGCGTCGCAATACGGTGTCAGGCTACGTTTTTCTCGGGTCATTTACGTTTTAGTAAACTCCCCGTCGAAAAGCCTCGCCTTCCTTGTCTT
>JBJFAG010000059.1:0-19543 GCA_051887795.1 Candidatus Coproplasma sp.
TCATATCCATAAAAGACGATTGAGTTAAGTTATATTTTTAGCCTTGTGGATAAAAGTGATATGCAAGGAACTCGCGTTATATTTCGGCAAAGCCGAAGTTATATTATATTTGCCTTAACTTCTTTCAAAGAGAGAAATATCACTTTGCTTTAAGCAAAATATCACGCCGAAGGCATATCACTTGCCGTTAGGGCATGACGTGCGCTATGCGGATTTTGTGCGGACTGAACTAAGGGTTGTAAACAATTTTTAAAAGGGTATTGCAAATACAGACCGTGAGTGTTATAATTACGCCAAAATAGACAATAATTTTGCGGTTATTGTTCAATTTCATTATTGGGGTAAACTGAATGGTTTCAAAAACAAATAAAACCAAAAAGCTCTGCATAATTCTGACAATAATCTGGTCTAACTTTATTTTGGCATCTATCTTGCCTTTGATATTCTGGATGCTTATGTATGCTCCCGATATAAATAGCGTAGAATACTATTCGGACCCTGCGAATTACGTCTCCTTTGATGGATCAGTACAATCTTTTAATATCGGCGATAACTGCATTATAATAAGATTTAACCATAATCAAAAAGAATTTTACGACAGTTTCAGGATAGACGGTAAAAATTACGATCTGGCAATAGAAAACGGGTTGTCGGACATATTGCTTGAAGATGCGTTATTTACAATAACGTCTGCGAGTGCGTATTTGGGAGACGGCTGGTCTTATCCTATTGTGGCGCTTACATATAACGAAAGAGAAATAATTGCCTACGAAGAAGGTTGGCAAAATTTTGTTGAAGTTCGAAAGATTGCCGAAAATAAAGCAAGGTCATACATTATTGTTTGGGGAAGCGTTGTCGGTGCTTTGGCGGTATTTGATGTTTGTTCGGCAATAGGCATTTTTATTCAACGTAAAGACAAATAAATTTCAATTTACAGACAAATAAAACGAGCGAAGATTTTTAAAAATCTTCGCTCGTTTTTAATCCTTACGGGAGCTGAGCTTCAGCGCCTTGGGGATTTTTTTACAAGGTTAAAATTACTCTTTAGTAATAGTAATCGTGTATTCCTTTGCACCGTCTACCTTGACTTCGTAGTCATCTATGAAGTTTGTTGTTTCATAGAATACGTGGAAGGAGAATGAGGTAACGTCGACTTCGGGAGCGCAGATCTGGTTAACCTTGCTCTGGGAAAGGGTTACTTTGCCCTTAGAGTCGGGCTTTACGTCGGTTACCTGATAGCACGAGTTGTCAGTACAAATCTGTAATGCATATACCTCGCTGCAAGCCGTTCCGTCCTCGAACTGAATATAAAAGACGTACTTGGGACTGTTGTCGCAAGCGGAAACCGCAAACGCACAAGCGAAAACCGCACATACGGTTAAGAGCATGAGAGAAACTCTCTTAAATAATTTTTTCATAATATTAACTCCTTGATTATTTATTATTTTGAATATGTCAGATTTTCCATATAGACTGCAAAGCACATCCAGCCGCGGTTATCGCCGGCACCGCCCGTATTACCGATAAGGCTGTTTAAGATCCTTACAATCTCACCGTCGGCCTCAACAAGTCCGTACAGCTCGTCGTCTTTGTCCTTGCCCTCGGTAGCCTTTTCGAGGTATGCAACCATCTTTGCCTGGGCGTCCGCGCTGATCTTATCGTTGAAGATATTGCCTTCGATAAGCTCTTCTACGGAGGAGTAGTTCCAGCCGTTCAATTCACTCATGAAGAAGCTCGTATAAGTCATATTGATGTAGATGGGTTTGCTATAGTCGGGGCTGCCGTCGGCCTTTGCGTAATAATACCTGTCGGTTGCGTTGTCGTATGCGGCCGTAATGCCGAGGTAGATGAACGTGCCGTATTCGTCGTACGTCCATGCGCCGCTTGCAGTGGAGCAGTGCATAAGCTTCTGCACGTTCTCATGATAGGTTATGTCAAAGGTGAAAGTACCCTTGGTCCTCTCCTCAATGAACAGAATAAGGTAAACCGTTTCGCCTTCGGAGAGCTCCATATAATAGTTAAAGGAGTTGTATTGCGTCTTGCCCGTTATTGAATCAAAGTCCATAACGTCGGCGCAGTATGCAATATTGGTGGCGCTGAGACCGTTTGCCTCCAGCTTGTATGCGGAGAGTTCGGGGTAGTCGCCCGAGTAGTCCCTGATCTGATAGATACCGTCTTTAGGAGCGGTAAATTCATAGTAGAGGCCGTTGTGTTTATCCAGCTCGTACTGCACGTTGCCCGTAACCATACCCATTGCGTCACCGTCTTCGGGGGTGGAGGCAAAGCCTATAACATAGGGGTTGTAGATGGTGAGGCCCTGCGTTACGTCAGTATCCTTTAAGCAAACTTCGCCCTCGGCATGCTCTGCACCGTAGTGGTCGTAGTAGAAGCAGAACTCTAACCATTCGTCTTTGTGAGAGGTTGCGTTATTGTCCCTTTCATACTGGTTTGTAAACGCCTCTGCCCACTCCCTTAAAGGCTGGGATACGGGCATAAGCTGATAGGGCTTCTCCAACATATCCAACATGTGGAAATACTGCTGAAGAGGGGAGGCGAAGTCCTTACCGTCGATATATACGGTGAAGGAGACAATGCTGTTTCCGTCCTCGCTCTCAAGCGTGTTGGAGTACATAAAGTAGGACATTAAGTACAAGGTAGCGTAGTCAGTAGCGCCGTCGTGTTCAAACTTGTTGTCGGTGGCGTGCAGCTCGCTCCAGGGAGTGATGTTGGTTAAGCTTATATACAGCAGGGGACCCGTTTCGCTGCCCACGTGGTAGAAGCCATCAGAGCCGAGTACGGGGGTTACGTAATGGCTGTACTTACCCTCTGAAATCTCACCCGATGCGGCATCCCTGATTACGTCGAGGGCGGGGGTGTCCGCACTGACTTGAGAGATACGGATATTCTTGATTTTTGCACAGTCCTCGCCGATAGCTTCCGCGTTGGGGTCGCCGTCGTCTTTTTGGTATATGAAGGTAAGTTCTACCGTCTTGTCTCTGTCTGAAACGTAGGCGTCGTACGACGTCCAGGCGTTATCCGTTCCCGACCAGCCGACGTCGTTAATCAGCTGACCGTCAAGCAGTACGTATAAGCAGTCCTGATTTTTCTCCGAAGATACGTAGTAGTCGAAGGAGAGCAAATCGTCTTTCTTAAGCTCTATATCCACGTATACGGTGGCGTAGGAGTTCTGTTTGCCCGTGTTGGTTGCGGTTATAACCGAGCCGTAGGTGTCGTCGGTGGCCGTCGTCCAGGGCCATGCGTATTCGTCTGTCACCGCATCTTCCGCCCTGAAGGTTGCCGTTACCCCTGAAGCGACTGCAGCAGCCGCCATTTCAGCAGAGGAGGGCATCTCCACGTCGGGCTTCTCTATTTCGGAGGAGGAGCTGTTTCCGCTGTCGCCGCCCGTGCTGCCGCCCGTGCCGTCTATATCCTGAACGTAGTTATCGGAGGCATACTTTTTAAACAAGCTCTGCCAGAAGTCGTCGTTGGGCTTACCGCCTGTTTCCCAGAAAGCAATCATGCCGTATCTGTCAATGACTATGGTAGTCGGCGCTGCGGTAATGTTAAACCTCTGTCTGATACCGTTCGTGTTGAGGCATAAGGGGAAGGTCAACGTGAAGTTGTCCTTATATTTATTGACGTAGGCGGCTATGTCGGAATTTTCAATCTTTCTGCCGTTTGCCTCTTCGAAGCATACGCCTATTACTTCAATGTCCTTTTTAGCGGTGACGTAGTTGCGCTGAAGGGCGGGAAATTCCTGGGTACAGTTGGTACAGGTGGGGTACCAGAAGTTTAAGACAACCGCCTTCTTCTGCTCCAACAGGGTGGAGAGCTTGTACGTCTCGGTACCCTGGTAGTTTTCAAAGGCGAAGTCGTTGATAATCTCGCCCACGCTGTATAACTTGCTTGAAGTGGCCGCCTGGGCAATTACCTTGGAGGGAATTTTAATATTCACCTCTTCCCTCTTCTCGGGGTTGGTGACGTAGGTCGAACCCTCTTCAACGTAATATCCTGCGGGCAGGGTGCTTTCGTCTACTTTAAGGGTGTAGCTGCCTAAGGAGAGGTTGAAGTTGATCTGGCCGTCGCTGGTGATACCCGACCTGACTTCCACACCGCTCGAATTTACGGCGGTGACTCTTACCCCGTTAAGCTTTATCCCGCCTGCAGAGGTGACGTTAACGGTATACTTTTCGCTCGTTTCGATCTGTTCGGTGCCGTCCCCCGAGGGTTTGAACGCGGGGTAATCGGTGGCTTTGGTTGAACAGCCTACTATTCCGATGGACATAACCAATGCGGTTATACCTGCTAAAATTCTGGTGATTTTTTTCATAATTACCTTTTGTTAATGTTTTTACAGCGAAATTACGCAGTTTATTCAATCAACATTTTATTATACGCCGAATTAAAAGTCAAATAATTATTCAGTCGGTTATTATTATAATTTGTATAAATACTTATTATCTCTGCATTTATGCATATTATGCGCATAAAACAGGCGTGACCTTTGGCATGGTTTCTCAGCTGCCTGAACGCTTGCCTGACTCAATTACTGTCGGGCGGGGCAATCAGCACGGCGGTGATTAAATTCGACGGCGTAAAAAAAGCCCGCCAAAGGCGGGCGGGACTTATATGGGGAAGTTTATCTTTTCGAAAGCCAGGTTATCTTTAAAGTATGCATCGGCGGGGAGGGAGGCACCTAACGCACTCATAACCTTTGCCACCGTCATCTCGATAGTCATATCGTAGGAAATTTTTACGTGTTCGGGCAGGTTTCTCATACTGTCGTACACCTTTGCCCTGCTCATTACGGGGCCGATTATCACCTCTACCCCGCACTCCTTACAGTACTGCGCAAAGCGTAAAAAGTTGAGGTTATCGCCCTTGGTGCAAATCGTACCGCTGTGCGAAAGCTCTATTATTACCGCCTTGGGCTTTACGTCGGTAAAGTCGTACACCGCAAAATCCAGAAGGGAGCGCATGGTTATTAAGATAACGCCGTCCGAAAGAGAGGGGGTGCAGCCCTTTTTACGGTTGTTCTTAATCTGCTCAAGCGTGGGAAGGTAGGGCGATTGGTTAAACACAAGCTCACCGTTTACGACCTCTGCAAGGTAGGCGTTGAGGGCGGAGTAGTAGTGACCGCTTATCTCCGAAGGGTAGGTTAGGCGAGAGCCTAAGTGAATTTTGCAGTTCTCCCACTCGTTGGCAAAGGAGCAGTAAACGCCGTTTAAACCCGTCTTTTCGATAAAGTCGACCGCACCCGAAAAGTTGGTTACGCCGTTGGAGCGGTTGTCGGTTAAGGGGTACAGCGCCGAGACAAAGACAATGGGCAGGGGATAGTCGGAAAACACCTGAGAGAACCAGTTGACGGTAAAGCACAGCGTGTCCGTACCGTGGGTTACTATTATACCGTCGTAGAGCGCGGTGTCAACCCCTGCTACACATTCGTAGATCTTTTCAAGGTCGGAGGGCTGTACGTTTTCGCTCAATACGTTGATGGGTGAAACCTCGTCGAACTCAATATCGCTCCCCGTCCTCTTGCGGTATGCGGCGATTAACGCCTTACGGCTTTTCGTGTCAAGGGTGACGTTCTCCCCCTCGGTGTCGCTGCCTATCGTACCGCCTGTAAATACAACTAAAATCCTCTTTTTCAAAGCTTTAGCCTCGCTCTCTTTTTTAAAATAATTTTACTACAACACCCCTTATAATGCAAATGTTTTCGGCATAATGGACGAGGTTGGTTAATATGAATTTTTTAATTTGGGTATTGATTATTGATTAACAACATGTTATAATACCCGTACGATATTTTCGGGGGAAAATAAGTTATGAATAATTTTTATTATTATGCGCCTACTGCCGTGTACTTCGGTAAGAATGAAGAGGAGCAGTTGGCGGATATCTTACAAAAGAACGGTTATAAAAAGGTGCTTATCCATTACGGCGGACAGAGCGCCGTAAACAGCGGGTTGCTTACCCGAATAAAGTGGGCGGTTGAAAGGGCAAAAGTCGCCTGGTGCGAGCTGGGAGGCGTTAAACCCAATCCCCGACTTTCACTCGTTAACCAGGGCATATCCCTGTGCCAATCGCAAAATGTGGACCTTATTCTGGCCGTCGGCGGTGGCAGCGTTATCGACAGTGCCAAGGCGATAGGCTTAGGCGTGGCGGGCGGCGGCGACGTGTGGGATTTTTACTCCCGTAAGAGGGAGGCGGAGCGCTGTCTGCCCATTGGCGTGGTGCTGACTATCTCCGCTTCGGGCAGCGAGATGAGCAATTCCTCTGTTATCACCAATGACGAAATTTGCGAAAAGAGGGGACTTACCTGCGATTTAACCAGGCCGACCTTCGCCATACTCAATCCCGAATTGACGATAAGCGTTTCGCCCTACCAGACGGCGTGCGGCGGTGCCGACATATTTATGCATACCGCAGAGCGTTACCTTGCAGGCGGCGGCAACATGAAGCTTACCGACGGATTGAGCGAAGCGCTTATGACTACGGTTATAGCCATGACTAAAAAGGCGTTGCTTAAGCCCGACGACTACGAGGCGAGGGCGGAGCTGATGTGGGCGGGAAGCTTATCCCACAACAACCTGACGGGGTGCGGTACGGACGGCGGAGACTGGGTAGTGCATTGGCTTGGCCACGAGCTGTCCGCCCTCTACGACGTGGCCCACGGTGCGGCGCTCACCGCAGTCTGGGGCAGTTGGGCGAGGTACGTGTACAAAAATTGCCTTAACCGTTTCCACCGCTTTGCCGTTGAAGTTATGGGCGTAAGGCCCAGCGGCACCAGGGAAGAGCTTGCCTTAAAGGGCATAAACGCCTGTGAGGAGTGGTTTGACTCAATCGGTTTGCCCACGACTATTGCGGGTTTAGGCGTCACCCCCACCGACGAGGACTTAAAGCTCATGGCGCATAAACTTTCCGTGAAGTGCTACGGCGCCAAGGGCAGCTGTATGCTCCTTCGCGAAGAGGATTTCTATAATATTTACGTCAACGCTCTTAAATAGCTTCTCTGTAAATATGCGTCGCAATAGTTCGTCGCCTTTGCGTTTTTGCTAAGTCATTTACGTTTTAGTAAACTCCTGTCGCAAAAGCCGCAGGCTTCTGCTCTTGCTCGCATCTTTTCAGAGAGACGGGCAAAATATAGCTTCTCTGTAAATATGCGTCGCAATAGTTCGTCGCCTTTGCGTTTTTGCTAAGTCATTTACGTTTTAGTAAACTCCTGTCGCAAAAGCCGCAGGCTTCTGCTCTTGCTCGCATCTTTTCAGAGAGACGGGAAAAATGAGCTAAAGATTATTAAAAACTATGAACGGACAACTGACCTATAAAAATCCTGTTATATTTGCAGATTACTCCGACCCTGATGTCATCAGGGTCGGAAAGTACTTTTACCTCGTCTCCTCGTCGTTCAACTTTGTGCCGGGGGTGCCGGTGCTGCGCTCTGAAAACCTGGTTGAGTGGGAGCTTGTAAATTACGTAATCAGACGCCTGCCCTTTGAACGCTTTAACGGGCAGGTATGTGCCGGCGACGGCGCCTGGGCGCCGTCTTTAAGGGAGCATGACGGAAAGTTTTACTGCGTAATTCCCATGTACGACGACGGTATATACGTTGCCGAAACCGAGGATATAGAGGGGGAATGGTCGCCGCTACGCCCCCTGATTAAGGCCAAGGGAATAATAGACCCCTGCCCCGTATGGGACGGGGAGAGGTGCTACCTCGCCGTGGCCTTTGCCCGTTCGAGGGCGGGGTTTAACTCAAAGATAGGGCTGTATGAAGTCACCCCCGATTTAACTAAGTGTATTTCGGATGGGTATAGAATAATCTATGACGGCAGGGATAACAACCCCGTAATCGAGGGCCCAAAATTCTACAGGCGGGGGGATTACTACTATATACTCGCCCCTGCGGGCAGCGTTAAAAGCGGCTGGCAGGTTGCCCTGCGGAGTAAGGATATCTACGGCCCGTATGAGAGCAAGATTATCATGATGCAGGGGGATACCTTAGTCAACGGCCCCCACCAGGGCGCCTTAGTCGACGCGCCTGACGGTGAGGAATATTTCGTGCATTTTCAGGATATGAGGCCCTATGGCAGGGTGGTTCATCTTCAACCCGTTATCTGGCAGGACGGCTGGTGTATTTGCGGCAAGCCCGGCTACGACGGTATAGCGGGTACCCCCGTTGAGGGCGGTATATACCCCGTTCAATTGAGTACAGACGCCGCCCTTCCCACAGTTGACGGCTTTAACTACAGCCTTTCCCCTATGTGGCAGACACCTGCAAATCCCGTTGAAGGCTGGGGTTTTGCGGGCAGCGGGCTGACGTTAAACTGCCTTAACTTTGACAGGCGTATAGAACTGTTGCCCAACGCCCTGACAACCATGGTTATGGGGTTGAATTTTAATTCTTCTGCACGTTTTACCCTGTTCGGTAAGCAGGACGGGGACGAGGCGGGGTTTGGCATAGTCGGGCGGCAGAGCGCCTTTGTGTCGGTTGTATACGAGGGGGGAGAATACTTCCTTCGCTTCTGTCTTTCAGGTGAAGGCGGTGAGAAAATTTTAATGCAATCGCCCCTGCCGAACGGCAGTGTTGAAGCGGGGTTAAAGGGCGTTAACCGCGATATATACCGCATTGAATGTACTTTTACGGTTAACGGCGAGGAGCTGCCCCACAGGTTTTTTGCAAGCGAGGGCGTATGGGTTGGCGCCAGGTTTGCGCTCTTTGCAAGAAACGGTAAGGGCAAATCGGACGGCTATGCCGTTTTCTCTTCGTTCAGCAGGTAAAAATTTACGGCACACCGAACGCGTTCGGCGTGCCGTATTCATTATTGTCTGCCGTATATTCGCCGCCTAACGGCGGAAGTCGTCACGACGGGCGTGCGTTTTTTATGCGGAGCATTGAAAGTTATCGCCCGAAAGCGGATTAAAGCTCCTCTTCGTTCTGGTCCTTGTAGCCCTCGCCGTAGATCTCTTTGGCGGAGGATACTATCATAAAGGCATTCTTATCCTCTTCCTTTACGACGTCGCGCAGTTTGGGGTACATAAACGACTTGACGACGCAGAGCAGCATAATCTTATCCTCTTTGGTGTAAGCGCCCTGGGCGTCGACTATGGTTGCGCCCGTGTCGACTTCGGTTAACAGTCTCTGTGTGATTTCTTCATACTTGTTTTTATCGGTTATAATATATACCATCTTTGCCGAATTACCGCCGTATAGTACCCAGTCAAAGACTAGCGTGAACACAATGACGGACAGCGCCGTATAGAACAGCGTCTGCAGATCGGGTTTGATGAACAGCGAACAGCATACTATGGCCATATCCGTACCCAAAGATATCATACCCGTGGGTATATGGCGGAACTTCTTTCTCAAAAGCTTTACAATAATGTCCGTACCTGCGGTAGAGGCGCCCATTTTGAAAATCAGCCCCATACCGACGCCGAAGAGTACGCCGCCGACTACCGCGCCGATTATATATGCCGTTGCGGTGTCCATGCCCTGGGTCAGGGGCAGAACGTTTAACCCTCTTTCGCCCAAAGCAAGCTCCCATGCGCTCATCATCAGCGAGGAGACCATCGTGGCATACCCCGTTGAAAGCAAAAACCTCCAACCGAAGAATATAAGCCCGAGAACTATCATGGGTATATTTAATATGATGTACCATATACCCTGGGGAACGACGTCCACGAAGTGATGAACGATAATCGAAACGCCCGTCATGCCGCCCGAGGAGAGATTGGCGGGGGAGACGAAAAGGGCTATGCCCGTGGAGTAAATAAGGCAGCCGAGCGTTATGATAAGGTACTTTTTAATTGCCTCCCAGACCCGCTGTTTTTTATCGGGTAAAGGTGCGGCGTTAGTGTTGTTTTTCATTAACCTTTATTCCTCTTAACACAGTAATTATGCGCATACGCTATTTTTTATACATTATATTTTATTCGCTTGTCAAAGTCAATTAACGTGTATCCATATTCTTTACATTTTAAAAATTATGTACTATAATGTCGGCGACAGTGTGAAGTGAGCAGGAAGTGAGTTAAGTGTCAAGGGCTAAAACGCAGAAAGTTACATATTCTCTATTTACGGGCAAACAGCTTTTATGGCTTATTTTACCCATTGTAATAGAACAGATTTTTTCAACCTCTTTAGGGTTTATCGACTCCATAATGGTCTCCAACATGCCCGGCGACAGCCAGAGCGCAGGGCTTGCGGTAACCAATATGGACTACCTAAACAACCTGATTATTCAGTTGTTCTCCGCATTTGCAACGGGCGGTGCGATAATAACCTCGCAGTTTTTAGGGGCAAAGGATAACGGCAGTGCGGCAAGCAGTGCAAAACATATGCTGATTATCGTAATGCTCTCCTCCATAATAATTGCAGGGGCGTGCCTTGCATTGAACTACCCCCTTCTGCGGCTTTTGTACAGCGATATAGACACGGGCAGCGCTACCTTTTCCTACCAGCGTATTTATTTCTACATAACCGCTGCGTCATTCCCCTTTATCGGGCTATTCAACGCCTGCGCCGCCCTGCTGAGGGTACAGCGGAAGAGCATGATAACCATGATTTCGGCCGCTATGAGCTGCGTACTCAACGTTGCCGTCAACGCGGTGTTCCTGTACGTATTAAAGCTCGGCGTAATGGGTGCGGCGCTTGCAACGCTTATCTGCAGGGCGATACCCGCCGTATTTATGTTAATCGTACTCGGCAACAAAAAGAACACGGTTTGCGTTAAGATATTCGAAAAATTCCGCTTTGACGGGGCGATGATTAAAAAGATTTTAAAACTCGCCATTCCTGCAGGAATCGAGAGC
This sequence comes from Candidatus Coproplasma sp., assembly GCA_051887795.1. Taxonomy (GTDB): domain Bacteria; phylum Bacillota; class Clostridia; order Christensenellales; family Borkfalkiaceae; genus Coproplasma. Next base: position 10,816 of record JBJFAG010000059.1, read on the forward strand.
GCCCTCTTCCAGTTAGGCAAGCTGATGACTTCCACCTTCGTAAACGTGGGCTGCTATATAACCGATACGGGTACGGTGGACGCTGCAGGTAATGCGATAACCGTAAACACCCAGGCCCTCGGCAACGCCATTGCCAACAACATAAACAACTTCGCCTCGGTAGTGGGCAGCGGCGTCGGTACCTCCTGTTTAACCGTCATAGGTCAGGCGGTCGGCACGGGGGATATAGACCAGTGTAAGTTCTATATGAAGAGAATGTTCCTCGTCTCGTATGCGGCCAACACTGTTTGCGTGGGGCTGTTTATGGCGCTTACTCACGTATTGGTCAACTGCTGGGGCTACGGCGACGAGGCCGCCGAAATCGCTAAAGAGTGTCTGTACTTCTGTCTGTCCTTCCAGTTCGTAACCTACCCGCTTTCGTTCACTACCCCCGGTATCTTAAAGGCGACGAGCGACGTAAAGTACGTTATGTGGTGCGCTATCATCTCAATGGCGCTGATGCGTGTGGGACTGTGCTTTGTTCTCACTACCGATAAAATCCCCGGACTCCCTCAATTGGGTGCGTTCGGCTATTGGATCGGCATGTGTTCGGATTGGGTACTGCGCTCCGTACTGTTCATGTCAAGGCTGCTTTCGGGCAGGTGGAAGCGCTCCTCCGGGCTGTTTAGGGATAAGGTCGCAGAGGCGGCAGGCGCATCGGGCGAAGGTGCGGAAGAAATAGATAAAGGAGAGAATATATAATGTTCAGGCAGATGTTTGAAGAGAAGTACATCCGTTTCCCCGGAGGTAAGGCAAAGGCGTTTACGCTCAGCTACGACGACGGGATAAAGGCGGATTTACGCCTTTTGGAGATAATGAAAAAGTACGGGTTGAAGGGTACCTTCAACTTAAACTCACGCCTGTTCGACTGCGAGAATTGGCACGGCAGGCTGGACGAAGAGGGGACGTATAACGCCTTTTATGACTGCGGTCAGGAGATCGCCCTGCATGGTGCAAGGCATATATTTTTAAACAAGGTACCCCTGAGCGAAGCCGTCCGCGAGGTGGTTGACAACAGGGAGTATTTAGAGGAGAAGTTCGGCCGTATTGTCAGGGGTATGGCGTATGCCTACAACGGATTCAACGGGGAGGTTAAACGCGTTTTAAAGGATTTGGGCGTGGCATATGCCCGAACTACCAGGTCCACCTACAGCTTTGATATCCCCACCGACTGGTTGGAGCTTAACCCCACCTGCCACCACACGGAAGAGAGATTAAACGAGGTTGCAGAAAGGTTTTTAAACTCCTCTCCTGCAGACGAGTTCAAGCACCGTGAAGGCTGGCTGTTCTTCCTCTGGGGGCATAGCTATGAGTTTGACGACGACGATAACTGGGAGATAATAGAGGACTTAGCCCAAAAGCTGAGCAAAAAAGAGGATATCTGGTTTGCAACCAATATCGAAGTCTACGATTACGTGACTGCATACAATAATCTGGTCTTTTCCATTGACGGAGAGCGGGTTTTCAACCCCTCCTCACAGTGCGTTTGGATAGAGGTTCGCGGCAGGATATATGCCGTTGAAAGCGGTAAAACCGTGTTGTTCGATAAGGAAGATTAAACGTAATTGACATTAAATTTAAAATACCCCCTTGAATTTTTGCCCAAGGGGTATTATAATATATAGGCAAACTATAATAAGAGGTGGAATAATGATTCTCGATTTGTTCAGCTTAAAGGGTAAAGTGGCAATCGTAACCGGTTCCAATACGGGACTCGGTCAGGGTATTTGCAGGGCGTATGCCGAGGCAGGTGCAAAGGTGGTGGGCGTCTCCAGGAGACCTTCTACCGAGACGGAGGAGCTTATCGGCAGCGAAAACTTCTATAACGTTATTGCCGACTTATCCTCTACAGACGTCATTGACGACGTAATACAAAAGACTTTGGACAAGTATGGCAGGATTGATATTCTGGTCAATAATGCAGGTATTATCAAGAGGCAGGACTCCATTGAGTTCTCCGAAGAGAATTGGGACAGCGTCATGAACGTCAATTTAAAGACGGTGTTCTTCTTAACCCAGGCTGTTGCAAAGCAGTTTTTAAAGCAGGGCGGAGGCGGTAAGATAATCAATATTGCCTCAATGCTCTCCTACCAGGGCGGAATAAGAGTGCCTTCGTATACGGCCAGCAAGTCTGCAATCAAGGGCATTACTATGACGTTATCCAACGAATGGGCCAAGTACGGCATTAACGTTAACGGCATAGCCCCCGGATATATGGCAACCAACAACACCCAGCAGCTTCGCCAGGATGAGGAGCGCAGTGCCGACATCCTCTCCCGTATACCCGCAGGCAGATGGGGTACTCCCGCCGATCTGGAGGGCGCGGCAGTCTACCTGGCAAGTGCGGCTTCGGACTATGTGAATGGGTTTACTCTGGCGGTTGACGGCGGCTGGTTGGGTAGGTAACTTTTTACAAGCGCTTTGTAAATATGCGTCGTAATAGTTCGTCGCCTTTACGTTTTGCCTTGGTCATTTACTTCATTGTAAACTCCCTTCGGCAAATCCGCAGGCTCCTGCTCTTACTCGCATCTTTCCAAAGGTACATACCCAAATAAGGTAAAGAATATGCCCCGCACGTTCCGTGCGGGGCGTTTATGTTTTGCCATTGCCTCGGGTCATTTACGAATAAGTAAACTCCCCGTCGAAAGCCTCGCTCTCCTGCTCTTACTCGCATCTTTCCAAAGGTACATACCCAAGCAAGGTAAAGAATATGCCCCGCACGGGCTTCCCGTGCGGGGCGTCTATAAAAATTTTCGCCGTATTCCAAGTAAACGTTAAGCGGTGGGTTCGGAATGAACCCACCGCCGTAATTTTATTTAACCGCCGTTATAAAATTGGTCAGGCCGTTTCGCCCGTAGAGGGGGTGACGGGAATCATAACCGTTGCACCGCTTTCGCCCGTCATAACTTCGGGGAGCTTGCCGTCCCACTTGTCGAGGTATTCGGTGTACTTTAAGTATTCGGAGATGAGTTTAATCTCCTCCGCGCTCTTACCCGTAAAGTCGATATCGTACCTCATGGAGGTTACGGGGGTGGTCGTTTCAACGCCGTTTTCGTCCGTCGAGGTTATGTATTCGGTTACTTCGGTTTCGGTAATGGTAAATCCAAGCATACGCGCAACTTCGATTGACTTGGCCTTTAAAGCGTCGGCCTCGGCCTGAGCGACAAGCACCTGCGCCTTTGCGTCTGCGTTAGCGGCGACGAGCTTTGCCTCCGCCTGGCGTTTAGAAACTTCCAATTCCTTTTCCGCATTGATTATTGCCGTCTCCTTTTCATATTCGGCCTTTAACTTCTCCTGCTCTGCAATCATCTTATCCTCAACCGTCTTTTCAAACGCGTCGGAGAAGTCTATGTTGGTTAATACTACCGTATGTACTGTTACGTAATAGTTGGCGCCTATTGCCGCCTGAACGGCGTTTTCAACCTCGGGGGAGATGGACGACCTCGTCTCGATAATCTTCATTGCAGAATACTTGGAGAGTACCGATTTGCATTTTTCAATGGTAACCGATTGTATACGGTTGGATAAGGTGTCTAAAGTTCCGTAGTTGTTTGCAATCTCAACGCCCTTTTCGCTGTTGATCTGATACTGCAGCGTCAGGTTGACGTCCATAGTCTGTGCGTCGGAAGAGTATGCGGTGGTGGATATGTCAAGGTTCTGTACCTTGGCGTCGTACTTCTCGTAGTCCTCCGTAATCCAGAAGTCGAAGTACGTTCCCGCCGTCCTTACCGCCCTTGCGTCGCCGAGGTGCTTGACTACGGCTATTTCGCCCGCCTGCACGGTGTGAAAGCTGAAGGGGATGAGCAGGAAGAGTATAAACGCCACTACCGCACCCGCTAAGGCTAACCCGCCCGCCAGCGGCTTTTTTATTGCCCGTGCGCCTAAAGCAAGACCGGGACGCTTGCCCGTTATAAGCAGTACTGCCGCCCCGACGCATGCCACGACGACAAGCACCAGCACAATGCCAATGATAATTCCGATTGTCATATTTTATCTCCTTTTTTATAGCTGAATTTGTTCAGCCGATTAACACTTTGTTAATTATACCAATTATACTATATTTCCCGACAAATAGCAAGTAATTATATCCGCCGTATCGGTGAATTTGTAATCTTAGCGGTTACTTTTGCGCTGTCGGTGAATTTGTATTTCAAACGGTTACTTTTGCACCCTTTTATTTCTTTTTTCTATAGCTCTTTCGATTAGCTTCTGTAACTCCACGAAGGGGATTATAGCAACCGCAACGCCTGCTGCAACCAGCCATTCCCAGCCGCTTAACGGTGCGGTGCGGAACACGGTGTTGACGCCGGGGATGAGTACCACAGCTATCGTCAGGGCAATGCCCAAAAGCGCCGACAAATCGAGGTACTTATTTTCAAAGAACCGCCTGTTCAGCACGCTGTGCCTCTGCGAGCGGAGGTTGAACGAGTGGAACAGCTGTATAAAGCAGAGGGATACGAACGCCATTGTCGAAGCCTGTTCATGACTGCCCATTACGAAGTAACCCAAGCAGAAGCTCGTCATAACCAACGCCGCCTGCATTATGCCCTGAATTATGATATCCTTGCCCATATTGCCCGAGAAAAGCGATTTATCGCTCTTCCTCGGCGGTTGTGCCATGACGTCGCTTTCGGCCCTTTCGGTCCCCAACGACAGGGCGGGGAAGGAGTCGGTGACGAGGTTAACCCAGAGTATCATAACGGGGGTTAAGAATACGAAGTCGGGGTCGGTTGCGCCAACGATTCCCGCCAGCACTACCGAGGCTATGAACAGGCATATTACCTCTGCAATGTTGGCAGAGAGTAAAAACTGTATCGCCTTGGTTATGTTGGAGAATATCTTTCTGCCCTCTTCGACCGCGCCTACGATTGTGGCGAAGTTGTCGTCCGTTAAAATCATGTCTGCGGCGTCCTTGGATACCTGCGTACCCGTAATGCCCATGCCTATGCCTATATCGGCCTCTTTAATGGAGGGAGCGTCGTTTACTCCGTCGCCCGTCATTGCAACTACCTGTTTATTATGTTTAACCGCCTTGACTATTCTCACCTTGTTTTCGGGGCTAACCCTTGCAAATACGGCAAACCTGTCTATATTCCCGTTTAAATATTCGTCGCTCATCTCGTCGAGCTGTGCGCCCGTTGCGCATAAATCTCCCTCACGCAGGATGTCGAGTTCTTTAGCTATAGCCTTGGCCGTTTCGACGTGGTCGCCCGTAATCATAACGGTGTGTATGCCCGCGCTGCGGCACTTGGCGACGGCGTCTTTAACCTCTGCCCTGGGCGGGTCTATCATGCCCATAAGCCCTACGAATATCAGGTTTTCTTCCTCTAAGCTTTCACCGTCGGTATATGCTGCCGCAAGTACCCTTAACGCCTTTTTGGCCATGGCGCTGTTCGCCTGTTTAATCTGCTCCGTATCGTCTTCAGTAATGGGTTTCACCCGACCGTCCTTCAATATAAATCTGCACCTTGCCAAAAGCATATCGGGCGCGCCTTTGGTGTAGCTTATCTTTTCGCCGTCGTGTTCGTGTACGGTAGTCATAAGCTTTCTCACGCTGTCGAACGGCTTCTCGTTCACTCGGGGATATGTGGCGGTTAACGAGGTAAAATTATCCCCGCTGTCTATTGCGTAGGCAACCAGTGCCGTCTCGGTGGGGTCGCCCATCAGCCCGTCGGAAGTCTGCGCAGCGTCGTTGCACAGCGCCATAATCCGCCTGAGAAGGCCCTCGTCCCCGCCTGGGCAGTAGCACTGTTTAACCGTCATCTTGTTTAGTGTCAGCGTTCCCGTCTTATCCGAACATATCACCTCGCAGCAGCCTAACGTTTCAACCGAGGACAGGTTTTTGACTATCGCCCGCCTGCAACTCATCTTTCTCACGCCCATTGCAAGCACTATGGTTACGACTGCGGGCAGCCCCTCGGGAATGGCCGCAACGGCTATTGCAACCGAAGTCATAAAGGCGTCTATCAGCTTGTTCATATCCCTGTAATCGCCGTATGCAAACGCTCGTACGAGGAAGATTACAACGGCTATTGCAAGCACCGCAACCGAGAGAATTTTGGCGGTTTTGGAAAGCTGTCTGTCAAGGGGGGAGGGAGCCTCCTTAACCTCGTTTAACATCTTTGCAATCTTGCCCGTCTCGGTGTCCATGCCCGCGGCGGTTACAACGCCCTCGCCCCTGCCGTAGGTGACGGTGCCGCCCGAATACGCCACGGTGAGCCTGTCGCCCAATGCGGCGTTTTCTTCAACGGCCGCCTCGGCGTCCTTTTCAACGGGAACCGATTCGCCCGTCAGTGCCGACTCCTCAATCTTGAGGGAAGCGGAGTTTAAAAGCCGCATATCCGCGGGGACTACGTCGCCTGCCTCTAAAAAGACGATATCACCCACCACCAGCTCTTCGGACAATATCGTCTTTCTCTGGCCGCCCCGCAGTACCTTGGCGTACGGTTTGTTTTTGTTCTTCAGCGCCTCCAAGGCGTCCTCCGCCTTGCTCTCCTGAACAAACCCGATAATAGCGTTGATAACCACAATAAGCAATATTATTCCGCTGTCTATAAGCTCGGTGTACTCACTCCTGACGATTGCAAGCACGGCGGAGACGATTGCGGCAACGAGCAGCACAATAATCATCGGGTCGGTGAACTGCGACAAAAACTTTAAAACCGCAGGTTTCTTTTTAGCCTCAGTCAGCGCGTTTCTGCCGTTTCGGGCCAACCTGTCGGCGGCCTCCGCCTCTGACAGTCCGTCACGGCGGGAGTCGACTTTCTTTAAGACCTCGTCGTATGGAAGGTGGTGGTAGTTCATAATTTCCTCCGAAAATTTAATGTGGTTGGATTATTTTTTTATATTCTTCACCTTATTTGGGTATGCGGCTTTTACCTCGTTCGGGTATGTACCTTTATTCTTAACCACAATTTGGGTAAGTACCTCTGGAAAGATGCGAGTAGTTCAAGGCGTGTGAGTACCGACCGCAGGGAGTGTGCAAAGACGTACACGACCAAGGCGGCGCGGAACACAACGCAGAAATCCGACGCATATTTCCAGAGCGCTATTTAAACCCGAAAAAACTATAAAAAAACAGACTTCTGGCCTATTGCCAAAAGTCTTGTCTCCTGAAAAATCGGTTCCGCTCCCGGGCTTAAATAAGGTATTGTACGGCACCTTACAAAGCCGTGATGACGTCAGCGGAATGGGGGATTTGCTCCCCTGACTACTCCCTTTTACGCACTCTATATTAGCATATTCATTTTAAATTGTCAATATGCGTCGGAGAAATTATATGCAAAATCGTACGTGTCCGTAAAAGGCATAAAAATGTCCGTTTTGTGTATGGAATAGGGGGTTGGGAAAAGCTATAATTAGTATGCATAAAAATGTTGCGCACGTGCGTGTGCGTAGATAAGGAGAAAAAAGTTTATTATGACAGTTAAAGAGAAAATCGACAGCGTTGTTGATGAGCTTGGCTGCGTGGGTATCGTACCCGTAATCAAGCTTGACAAGGTGGAGAATGCCGAAAAGCTTGCCAAGGCACTGCGCGACGGCGGTATCAACTGTGCGGAAGTAACCTTCAGGGCTAAGGGCGCAGACGAGGTTATCAGGCGTATGACCACTGCTTACCCCGATATGCTCGTAGGCGCAGGTACGGTTTTAACCTGTGAACAGGCTGACGCGGCATATGCTGCAGGCGCTAAGTTCTGCGTGGCTCCCGGTCTCAACCCCAAGGTTGTTACCCACTGCCTTGAAAACGGTATACCCTTCGCCCCCGGCCTTTCTTCGGCGAGCGAGGTGGAACAGGCGTTGGAGCTTGGACTTGACTTCGTTAAGTTCTTCCCTGCTGAACAGGCGGGCGGCCTTGCTTACATAAAGTCCATTTCCGCACCCTACAGCGCTATGCGCTTTATGCCCACGGGCGGCGTGACTGCGGACAACCTCAACACCTACCTTGCAAACAGCAAGATTGTCTGCTGCGGCGGCAGCTGGATTGTTCCCGGCAAGCTTCTGGACGCTGAAGATTGGGCGGGCATCACCGCACTGTGCAAGGAAGCTATCAATAAGATGCTTGACTTCAAGGTCGTACACGTCGGCATTAACTGTGCTGACGCAGCCGAGGCAGAGGCCGTTGCGGACAAGTTCGACGACGCCTTCGGCTTTGCAAAGAAGATCGGCAACAGCTCGATTTTCGCAGCTTCCTACGTTGAATGTATGAAGTCGCCCTTCAAGGGCAGGTTAGGCCACATTGCCGTTTCCACCAACTCGGTAAAGAGGGCGGTATATCAGCTTAAGGCAAAGGGCTACGAATTTGACGAGTCCACCTATAAGTATGATAAGGCAGGCAATCTGACGGTGGCGTACTTAACAGCCGACTTTGGCGGCTTCGCAGTTCATTTAGTGCAGGCAAAATAATTGCGCTTTGTAAATTTCTCTTTGCGTATAAGCGTCGTAATAGTTCGTCGGACTGCGGCAACCTTCAGTCATTTACGATTAAGTAAACTCCTTCAGGTTTTCCTCGCCCTCCTGCTCTTACTCGCTTCTCCGCAAAGATGCGTACCCCGATAAGGTGAAGAGTATTTATAAAATTTTTCACCGCAAAACATTAAATCCAATTAAAATAAAAAAAATCATATAGGAGAAAACAAACTATGAAAAAAATCGTAACCATGGGCGAAATCATGCTTCGTCTTTCCACCCC
>JBJFAG010000060.1:0-19514 GCA_051887795.1 Candidatus Coproplasma sp.
TTCAAGGAACTTCACCCTGCAGACCCTGCCTACTACGACGGTGCAGTCGTTATAGACCTGTCCCGTATTGAGCCTATGATTGCCCTTCCTTTCCACCCGTCCAATGCGTTCACGATTAAGGAATTTATCGAAAACGCCAGCGACATTTTAGGCGAGGTAGAGGCAAAGGGCAACGCCCTCAAAAAGGCGGGCAGCGCACCTTTCAAGCTTTTAAATAAAGTCAGGGACGGCGGCGTCTACGTTAACCAGGGTATCATTGCAGGCTGTGCAGGCGGTTCATATGAAAACGTAGCGGAAGCAGCCGAGATATTAAAGGGTGCTTCCTGTGGCAACGGTGAATTTAATTTAAGCGTATACCCTCAATCAGTACCCGTCTACAAATGCCTTGTGGATAACGGTTACGTCTCGTCATTACTCTCTGCGGGTGCAGTGGTTAAAACTGCATTCTGCGGTCCCTGCTTCGGTGCAGGCGACGCCCCTGCGGACAATGCGCTCTCCATTCGCCACACTACGCGTAACTTTGAAAACAGAGAGGGCAGCAAGCCTGGTGAAGGCCAGCTTTCGGCAGTGGCTTTAATGGATGCCCGTTCTGTTGCGGCAACGGCTGCTAACGGCGGTAGGCTCACCCCCGCAACGGAGGTTGAGTACACCAGGAAGTTTAAAAAGTATTACTTCGACGGTGAAATCTATGCAAAGAGGGTGTACCATGGTGCAGGTAAGCCCGATGACGAGGCTCAGCTTGTCTACGGCAACAACATTGCAGACTGGCCTGAACAGCTTCCCCTGGCGCAGAATTTGTTGATTAAAGTCGTATCTGTAATCAACGACCCTGTAACCACCACGGACGAACTCATTCCCTCAGGCGAAACCTCCTCGTACCGTTCCAACCCCTTAAGGCTTGCGGAGTTTGCACTCTCAAGAAAGGATCCTGCATACGTCGGCAGGGCTAAAGAGGTCAAGGCGTTGGAGGCAGAGAGAAGGGCAAACGGCACTCTCGCCGAAGAGGTGTTAAAGGCAGTAGGCGCAGGCATTGATAATACTGCAATGCTCGGCAGCTGCGTGGCGGCTAAAAAGCCCGGTGACGGCTCCGCAAGGGAACAGGCGGCGTCCTGCCAGAGAGTGTTAGGCGGTGTTGCAAACGTCGCCTTGGAGTATGCAACCAAGCGTTACCGCTCCAACCTCATCAACTGGGGTATGTTGCCTTTAATCTGTAAAAAGTTTGACTTTGCAACAGGCGACTATATCTATATAGAAAATGCAGTTGACTTTGTTTTAAACAGCGAAAACACGATATGTGCAAAACACATTTCAAACGGTAAGGTTAAGGACATCTTCTTAACAATCGGTGCGTTAACCCCCGAAGAAAAGCAGATTATCTTAAAAGGCTGTCTTATCAACTACAACAGAAAATAAATAATAAAAACTTAGTCTGAGTTTAAAGGTTCGCCTGAAGACAAAGATATTAATATCAGCCGTAATCCCCGTTCGTTGGGGCATATTATGGGGCGTATTATATCCTCTCTTCAGGTGAAGGGAGGATTTTTATATGTCGGAAAACAGACTTGCAGTCATTTCAATCATTGTCGAAAACAGGGAAGTCAGTCCCCAAATCAACGCCATTTTGTCCGAGTACGGCAACTATGCTATAGGCAGAATGGGTATACCCTACCAGGCAAAGGGCGTTTCAGTCATCTGCGTAGCCCTCGACGCCCCTATGGAAATAATCAATACGGTTACAGGTAAGATAGGAATGTTAAACGGTGTTTCGGCTAAGACGGTAGTAAGTAAAAAATAATCAGTACCATAATTAAAAGCAATAAACTACAAAATAAATTTAAGGCGAAAGGTTAGTCCTGACGCCGAAAAGGAGTAATAGTATGAAAAAATTTTTAGCAATTTTGTGTACCGCTGTAATGGCGGTAGGATTGGCCTTGGGCGTCACCGCATGCAACAAGGTGGAAGTGGGCAAGTATAAGGTCTACGCACCCGACGGCGCACCCGCCCTTGCATTGGCGCAGCTCTGCACCGATGATGAGTCGGAGTATGCAATTACCGTCGTCAACTCAACCACGATTTCGACCTACGTCACGGGCGAAAATCCCCAGGCAGACTTTGCCATTGTGCCTGTAAACGCAGCAGTCAAAATGTTGGGCAGCGGTGAAAATTACCAGATGCTCGGTACGGTAACGCACGGCAACCTCTTCCTTTTAAAGAAGGCAAACGGCGTTGATATCACCACCGATAATCTCTCAACTCTGGTTGGTAAAACAGTGGGCGTAATCAACCTCGCCAACGTACCCGGTCTTATGCTCAAGGTTATTTTACAGCAAAATAATATACCCTATAATCAGCTCACCGAAGGGGCGGAAGTTGCAGCCGATAAGGTTAATTTAAAGGACGTCAAGGCAACCGAGGCAATCCCCACCAATACTGAGTGTGATTATTTCGTCGTACCCGAACCCGCCGCAACAACCAAGATAAACGAAACGGGCGGCAAGCTCTCAATAGCCGCAAGCCTTCAGACGCTCTACGGTGGCGAGGACGGCTATCCCCAGGCGGTTGCAGTTGCCAAGACATCGGTTATCGAAAGCGACAAAAAGGCGGTAGATAACTTTATCAAAGCTCTCAAGGATAACCAGACCTGGATAAACAATAGTGACACTTCGGCTGAAACAATAGTTAACGCCATTCAATCCAAGCTGACTGCCGACCTCACTCCCACGTTCACGGCGGCAAACCTCAATGCAACGGTAATAGCCAACTGCGGAATAAGGTTCACCTCCAACGCAGACGGCAAGCAAGCAGTGTTGGATATTTTAACCAAGCTCAACGCAGTTTCAAACAATGCCTGGGGTACCCCTGCAGACGCCTTCTTCTACGGAGTATAAAAAAGTTGCGCCGTACAAACAGCACGGCGGCAAAAACAGTTTATGAAAAAGTTTTTTACAGCAAAAAAACTTAATATCATAGCCTCGGTGACAGCCCTTTTATTGATGTGGCTAACCTGGATAATTGCGGCGGCAATAGTTAAAAACGAGTATCTCATTCCCCCGTTCGGGCAGTCGGTGCAGCAGTTTTTTAACCTGTTCACCCTGCCGTTTTTCTGGAAGGCGCTCGGCTGGACTGTTTTGAGAACGGTTATAGCCTTTTTAATCTCGTTTGCGTCAGCGGCGATATGTGCGGTAATTGCGGCATACGTCAAGCCCTTTGCCTCGTTTATGCGCCCCATAGTCGCAGTGTTCCGCTCACTCCCCACAATGGCGGTGTTGCTCATGATTCTGGTCTGGACAACTCCGCGAATAGCCCCCGTAGTCGTGGCGTTTTTGGTGCTGTTTCCCATGTGCTACAGCCAACTTTCGCAGGGCATTGCAGAGGTAGATAACGAACTGTTGCAGATGGTTAAGGTCTATAACGTTAAACCTGCTAAGGTAATAACCAGGGTGTATCTATCCCGCCTTGCACCGCAGCTCGTCGAGCAGACTGGTGCCAATCTGTCATTTGGCATAAAGCTTATAATATCGGCAGAAGTCATGGCGTCGACCTACACCGCGATAGGCGGAATGATGAGCGAGGCGGTTATCTACAGCCTTCCCCGCTTAGCGGCGCTGACGCTGTTTGCAGTGTTGTTCGGAATAGTGGTAGAGGTCGTGTTCTCACTCATAGCAAGGCACGCCTTCCCGTGGGTAAGGGGGTGCAAAGATGAAGATTGAAAATCTATCGGTATCCTACGGCAAGAATAAAGTATACGATAATTTTAACTTAGAGTTTGAAAACAGCGGAGTAACCTGCCTGCTTGGTGAAAGCGGTTGTGGCAAGACTACGATTTTGAACGCCATAGCGGGATTAATACCCTACACGGGCAACGTAACCCCTGTTAAAATATCGTACGTTTTCCAGACTCCCCGCCTTGTACCGAATCTCACCGTCCTGACCAATCTGACTCTTACAGGTGCGGATGAAGGCAAAGCCGGAGCAATGCTCGAAGGCGTGGGACTTTCATCAAAGATTAACGCCTACCCCAAGACGCTTTCGGGCGGCGAGGCGCAGAGGGTTTCGCTCTGTCGTGCATTTTTACACCCTGCCGACCTGCTTTTATTGGACGAGCCGTTTTCATCTTTAGACTTAAAGACTAAGCTTTCTGTAATGGACTTATTTAAAAGTCTGCAAGATCAAAGCGGAACGGGTGCGCTGTTCGTCACCCACGATATAGACGAGGCGTGTTATCTGTCCGATAAAATCTTCGTTCTGAAAAAGGGAGAGGTGACGGAGCAATTTGATAATTCAGACCGCCAGCCCTTCGGAGCAAATTCCGAGCTGAGGCAAAGACTTATTCAAACGTTAATCAGATAAAAATAGCAGCCGCTTGCGTTCTCCGCAAGCGGCTGCTTCAATAAAAACAATTAAACGTTGAATCTGAACAAAATGACGTCGCCGTCTTTAACTACGTATTCCTTACCTTCGCTTCTGACTTTGCCCTTTTCCCTGGCGCCTACAAGTCCGCCGCAGTCCAGAAGTGTCTGATAGTCAACAACTTCCGCCCTGATAAATCCCTTTTCAAAGTCGGTGTGGATAACGCCCGCCGCCTGGGGTGCCTTAGTACCGTTTTTAATGGTCCAGGCCCTCGTCTCTTTCTCGCCGGCGGTGAGGTAGGAGATAAGTCCTAAAAGGGAGTAGCTCTTCTTAATAAGTCTGTTTAACCCGCTCTCTTTAAGCCCAAGCTCCTCTAAGAACATTGCGCACTCATCAGGTTCCATCTGGGAGAGTTCTTCCTCGGTTTTAGCGCAGATGGTTAACACCTCGCTGCCTTCAGTCTTTGCATATTCCTTAACCTTGACAACCAAAGGTATATCGTCCTCGTCTTTTCCCATATCAAATTCAGAGATATTGGCGGCATAGATGACGGGCTTGGCGGTTAAAAGGAATAAGTTATCCAAAAACGCCTTTTCGGATTCGTCGCACTCAAACAGCCTTGCAGGCTTCTCTTCGGTTAAAAACTTCTCAAGCCTTTCAAGCATAGCAAACTCCGCAGCTGCTTCCTTGTTGGCGCCGCCCCTTGCTGAATTTCTTATCCTGTCCTCACGCTTGTTTACGGCTTCGATATCGGCTAAAATCAACTCCATCTGAATGGTAGTAATATCGTCAACGGGGTCAACCTTGTTGCTTACGTGGGTAACGTTAGCATCCTCGAAGCAGCGCACAACGTGAACGATTGCGTCGCACTCACGGATGTGGGAGAGGAATTTATTGCCCAGACCCTCCCCGCGGGAAGCGCCTTTAACAAGCCCTGCAATGTCAACAAATTCAACGATGGCAGGGGTGATTTTCTTACTTGAGTAAAGCGCCCCGAGCTTATCCAACCTCTCGTCAGGTACGGCAACCACGCCCACGTTGGGCTCGATGGTGCAGAAGGGGTAGTTGGCAGCCTCTGCCCCGGCATGAGTAATAGCATTAAAAAGTGTCGATTTGCCTACGTTAGGCAGACCTACTACGCCTAATTTCATAAAAATATATCCCTCAAAAATAACTGTTAGTTCAGGCGGGCAAGCAAAACTTACCGCCGGAAGATTATAGCACAATTATATAATATTAAATGTTTTTAATCAAGTCTTTTATTTGCTTAAAACGTAAACTTGTGCTACAATTATCCTGTTATGAATTACAAGAAATATATTGCTGAAAAAATAGTTGCATGCGGCTTACCCGAAGAGGGTATTGAAGAAAATATTGCAGTTCCCCCCAATACGGACATGGGCGATTACGCACTGCCCTGCTTTAAGTTTGCAAAGGTTATGCGTAAGTCCCCCGTGGCTATCGCGCAGGAGCTGGCTGAAAAAATCCAACCCGATAGCGTTATATCGGAGGTTTTGGCGTTAAACGGCTATCTGAACTTTAAAATCAACAAGGCATCCCTTGCGGCCGAGACGGTTGAAAAGGTATTATCCCAGGGTGAGAAGTACGGTTCTTCAACGCTTGGCAACGGCAAGACTATTTGCATAGACTATTCGTCTGTAAACATTGCAAAGCCCTTCCATATCGGCCACCTTTCAACGACGGTTATTGGCGGAGCATTGTATAAAATTTACAATTTCCTCGGCTATAACGTGGTGGGGATTAACCACCTCGGCGACTACGGTACCCAATTCGGCAAACTCATATGCGCCTACAAAAAGTGGGGCAATAGGGAGGAGGTTGAAGAGGGCGGTATTCACGCCATAAACGATTTATACGTCCGCTTCAACAGCGAAGCTACCCCCGAAATGGAGGAAGAGGCAAGGGAGTATTTCCGATTAATCGAAAGCGGTGATAAGGAAGCCAACGAAATATTCGAGTGGTTCAAGTCCTTAACTCTTTCCTACGTGGACAAGATTTACAAAAGACTGGGCGTTAAGTTCGACAGCTACAACGGGGAGAGATTCTACTCCGACAAGATGCAACCCGTCATTGACGAGCTTCAGCAAAAAGGATTGCTTAAAGAGAGCGAGGGTGCAAAAATCGTAGACTTAGAGGAATACGGCATGCCTCCCTGCCTGATATTGCGTTCGGACGGTGCGTCGCTCTATGCAACCAGGGATCTGGCGGCGGCATTCTACCGCAAAAACACCTATGACTTTGATAAATGTCTGTATGTGGTTGCCTACCAGCAGAATTTACACTTCAAGCAGATTTTCAAGGTTTTGGAGCTTATGGGTAAGGACTGGGCAAAGGATATGGTACACGTTGCCTACGGCATGGTTTCTTTGGAGGACGGTGCAATGTCCACCCGTAAGGGCAAGGTGGTATGGCTTGAAGACGTCATTCAGAAGTGTGTCGACAAGGCGTATAAGGTTATCGAAGATAAGAATCCTTCCCTTGAAAACAAGCAGGAAATTGCAGAAAAAGTAGGTATAGGTTCGGTAATCTTCGGGGCTCTCTACAATAATAAAATCAAGGATATAGTGTTCTCATACGATAAAGTTCTCTCGTTTGAAGGGGAGACGGGCGTGTACTGTCAATACACCTGCGCCAGGGCATATTCAGTTCTGCAAAAGGCAGGGATAACCGACTTTACTCTTCCCGAAAACATTAATCTTCTTCCTCAGGAATACGAGGTTGTAAGGACAATTTCCTCCTTCCCTGAAATCGTTAAAGAGGCAGGGGAGAAATACGAACCCAGCACCATTGCCCGTTTTGCGGTGGACCTTTCGCAGAAGTTCAACAAGTTCTACTTCGACTGCAAAATACTCACTGCCGAGGATGAGGACACCAAGTCGTTCAGGCTTGCACTCTGTGCCGCAACGTTGCAGACGCTTAAAAACGCATTGGCGCTGCTCGGCATTGGCGTACCCGAAAAGATGTAATATGTTTAAAACGGTAATTTTCGATCTGGACGGAACCCTTCTGGACACTTCAAGGGATATACAAAAGGTATTAAACAATACGCTTTCCCACTTTAATCTGCCTGAAATTTCACTTGAAAAGACGGTGGAGTACGTCGGCAACGGTGCAAAGCTTTTAGTTGAAAGGGCAATCCCTCAGAGTGCAATGGGCAGCTTTGAGCAGATTTACGCCCACTATGCAACCAACTTTGCCAACTGCGATAACGAGCTTACGTGCCTGTATCCCGATGAAGAAGAGGTGCTTATCAACCTCAAAAAAGCAGGGGTAAAGCTCGCCTTGGTAACCAACAAACCGCAGGATGCGACCGAGGGCGTCTATGAAAAACATTTAAAAAAATTCGGGTTTGACTTTGTTGCGGGCAACTCGAAAAGATTTCCCTTAAAGCCCGATCCCGCTCTGGCGCTGTACGCGGCAGAGAGTTCAGGCGCAAAGGCGGAGGAGTGTTTATTCGTGGGCGACGGCGAGACCGACGTGCAGACTGCAATTAATGCAAATATGGAGCATTTATCCGTTTTGTGGGGTTTTCGCAGCAGAGTTCAGTTAAGTATGGCAGGTGCAAAAAACTTTGCAAGCAGCTATAAAGAGCTTGAAAAATTCGTATTTAGCCATAACTAAATTTTATATAATTTAGTAATAATTTTCACTGAAAATTCTAAAAAAATTTACTGCTTGTATATTGAAATTTTGCCGTGTCTGTGATACAATATAGGCATAAATCAAAATTCAATTTCAAGGAGTGTTTTTTTATGAAAAGATGTACAGTTTGCGGTGAAATCGTTGCAGATGACGTAGACGTTTGCCCCGTATGCAAGGCTAAGACTTTTGCACCCGTAGAAGAGAAGGCAGGTTATGCCTGCGAACACCACGTCGGCGACGGCGTAGTTGACGACGCTGAAGTTATGGCAGGTCTCAGGGCGCACTTCACCGGTGAATGTACCGAAGTCGGTATGTACCTTGCTATGGCAAGAGTAGCTGAAAGAGAGGGTTATCCCGAAGTTGCAGAAGCTTTCAAGAGATATGCTTATGAAGAAGCTGATCACGCTTCCAAGTTTGCGGAGCTTTTGGGCGAAGTAGTAACCCCTTCCACTGAGAAGAACTTGCAGATGAGAGCAGAGGCTGAAGCAGGCGCATGCGAAGGTAAGCTCGCTATTGCAAAGAGGGCTAAGCAGCTCGGCTACGACGCTATTCACGACACCGTTCATGAAATGGCAAAGGACGAAGCTCGCCACGGTGCAGGCTTTAGCGGTCTTTTAAAGAGATATTTCGGCAAATAATCAAAATATTTATTAATACGCTCCGCACAGTGAAAGTGCGGAGCGTAATTTTTTTTTCACCATATAGCGGGAATAAGCATATTATAAATTATAGGGTTGGGCGGAAAAACTTAAACCTATAATACAAAAGCAAAGGAAAGATTTAATATGTGTTCTTGCTGTAATATGTGTGGCTGTGGCGGCTTATTCTCGTTGTTAAGCGGCTGTAACGGCTGTAATTGGAGCAATTGGCGCAGCAGTTGCAGCGGTTGTAATTCCTGGCGCAGCGGTTGCGGCGGTTGCGGCTGCGGCTGTAGTTCCTGCGGCTGTAATTTCTGGCGCAGCGGCTGTAGCGGTTGCGGATGCAACGGCTGTTCTTCCTGCGGGACGGGTACTTGCAACGTAGCCTGGACGGGTAACGGGTGGAGCAGAAGCGGGTGCAATACCTGCGGATGCAATAGCTGTAATAGCTGTAATAGTTGTAGCTAAACGATAAATACAAACTTTACGGGGGTGGGATACACCCCCGTATTTTGGGTATACTACGGGGTATAAAGGTAAAAAATATATGTATGCGGAAAATTTTAGGCGAGTTTAAGTTTTATTCGGATAAACGTTTTACCACGCTGTCGGGAACGCTGGTATATTTCTTTCTGATGTCTGTAACGCCCTTTTTATTCTGGCTTGCACTCATTGTTGGGGATTTTGACTTATCCCGTTTTTTGCCTGAAGAAATCTTCTCTGCAATTCAGCCCGTAATCTCCGCTCTGCAACAGGCGGCGGTCACGGCGACGGGCAGTGCAACGCTTATATTGATTTTAACCTCGCTCTGGTCGTCGACAAACTTTTTCTACCACTTGAGAAGAAGCGGGGAGATTATATTTGCCCCCAACGAAAAGACGGGATCAATCAGGCTGAGAATTAACGCTCTGTTTGCCGTCTTTGCAATACTGCTGATTCTCGCCCTCGTCACGATAACGCCGTTTATCGGGGTAAACGTGCTGGAAAATATAATGCCCCGACCTATAGCCGAGGCAATAACATTTATTTTTTTGACAATGTTTGCTTTTTTCGCGTCCTATTTTTTAAACGTCTTTGCCTGTCCGTACAAGCTTAACTTCTCTCAGGCGAGCGGAGGTGCTCTGCTCACGGTAATACTCTGGATAATATGTTCGGCAGGTTTTACCGTCTATATGCAGTTTTCCAATCCGCAAAGACTGTATGGGGCAATAACTGCAATAATAGTCTTTCTATTATGGTGCTATCTTATGATAAACAGCTTGGTTATCGGGCTTATCTATAATTCAAAGTATTTAGTACTTGATACAGCAAGCGCATGCAAGCGCACCGGGGCCGATATGGCACGCAACCGATAGGGACAGGGGGTCTACAAACCGAAGCTCGCAATCGGGGAATGAGGCTTTTAATTCCTCTGCAAATTTATTTGCGTCGTCAAAACAGTTGGTGTGTGCAACAGCGATAACCATCTTACCTGCGTCACGGTAGGGCTTAAACCTTCCATCCAGGTCGTTTTTAAGGGCATTGATCATTGTCGCCTTAGCTTCTGAAAGCTTTCTTACCTTGGCGTATTGGTCCAGCACCTCGCCTTGAATCTGAAGAACGGGTTTAATCTTCAAAAGCGTACCGATAGCGGCTACGGCGGGGGTTAACCTTCCGCTCTTTTTTAAGAATTTCAAGGTGCCTACCGCAATATAAATGGAAGATATTTTGCTCGTCTCGTTCAGCCAGTCATAGACCTCTTTAGCGCTTTTGCCCTCTTCAAGCATTTTAATGGCGTCAAAAACCGTCTGCTTCTGCGTAACCGAAACCCTGTGGTTATCTAAGGCATAGACCCTGCCTTTAAACTCTTCCTCGGTCTCCGCCATTTTCTTAATGGTAAGTGCAGTTGCCGAAAGTCCGCTGGAGAGGGGGAGGTAGATAATGTTATCATGCGTCTTTAACAGTCTGCGGAAGCGTTCAGCAACGTCGTAGGGATTGGGTTGAGAGGTGGCAACGGTAGTGCTATCGTCGGTTAATGCCTCGTAGAATTGGGCCTGAGTAAATCCCTCTTCTTCAAAGTACTGTTCACCGTTAATTAAAACGGGGGGTGGGCTGAACTTCAATGCCCAGCTCTTTTGCATAATCCACGGTTATACCGCAGTTGCTGTCAGTAACAATAATAGTTTTCATTTATTTCTCCCTTATCACTTGTTAATTTTATAAAAGTCCGTTCCCAAAAAATAGGAGCGGACAATATTAATCAGTATTTTATTGTTGCCGCACAGGCGAGCGCACCGGGGCCGATATGGCAGGAAACGCTGAGCGAAAGTTGGTTAATGAAAGTAAACTCAACGTCGGGGAAGGCCGCCTGCAATTCCTTGGCAAAAATTTCAGCCTCTTCAAAGTTTTCTGTATGAGCCACTGCAATAGTCATCTTACCGGCTTTTCTAAGGTCTGCAAACCTCTCGTCAAAGTCCTTGATAAGTGCGTTAACCATCGTTTTCTTGGCGTCGACAAGCTTTCTGACCTTGGCGAACTGATCAAGCTTAAAGCCCTGAATGGTGAGGACGGGTTTAATCTTTAAAAGTGTTCCGATAGCTGCTACGGCAGGGGTTAATCTACCGCCCTTTTTAAGATATTTAAGCGTATCAACCATAATGTATATGGAAGATTGCATCTTGGTTTCTATCAGATAATCCCTTATCTCTTCCGCCGTCTTTCCGTCTTTAACCATAGCGATTGCGTCAAAAACCGACTGCTTCTGGGTTATCGAAATACGCTGGTTATCAATTACGTAAACCTTTCCGTCAAATTCGGTTTTAGCAAGGTTGTCAAGCGTTGCGCACGTCTGGGAAAGACCGCTGGACATGGGTATATGAATAATTTTATCGTAATCTTTTAATATTTCCGTCCACAGTTCCCCAACGTCATAGGCACTGGGCTGAGAGGTGGAGACGGAAGCGTCGCTCTTCAGTTTTTCGTAAAACTCTTCCTGAGATAAAGAGATATCCTCAAAAAACTGTTCTCCGTCGATTAAAAAGGGCATAGGCACAACATAAATGCCGAGTTCTTTTGCTTCTTTCTGAGTAATGCCGCTGTTACTGTCAGTTACAATTGCGGTTTTCATATGATCAATATCCTCTACAATTTCTATAAATTATTATACGCAGAATTATAAAACATTCTGCGTTTAATGTCAAATGATTGAGCTTTCGTGTAATTGAGTTTGATTACAAAAGGCCCGTACTGTTACAAAATGGGGTATTATATCTCAGCTATTGCCTCGACTTCAACAAGGCAACCTTTGGGGATATCCTTCACCGCTACGCAGCTTCTGGCAGGGGCGGAGGTGAAGTATTTTGCATATACTGCGTTAAACGCTGCAAAGTCGGCGATGTCGGCAAGGAAGCAGACGGTTTTAACGACCTTATCGATGGAGGTACCCGCAGCCTCTAAAACGGCAGCAACGTTCTTGCATACCTGTTCGGTCTGGCCCTCTATGTCGGTTGCCTCTATTGCACCGGTTGCGGGGTTAACGGGTATCTGCCCGCTGGTGAATACTAAATCTTTGAATATCTTCGCCTGGGAGTAGGGGCCTATAGCCGCAGGTGCGTTTTTGGTTTCAACTGTTTTCATGAATTGTCTCCTTTAAAAGCTTTATTCAACCAACTTAAAGCCGTTATTTTTAAGCGTGTCTTTAATGAGTTTAATCTGTTCGAAGTCCTTGGTTTCAATCTGCATTTTAAGGTAACAGCCGTTGATGGCGGTACCCTCGTTGGTCCTCTCATGCAGGACGGCTGTAACGTTGCCGCCGCACTTTGCAATTATTTCGCTGACGCCTACAAGCTGGCCGGGCTTATCCATAAGCTCAAGTGTAAGCGTACACTGTCTGCCTCCCATCAAAAGTCCTCGATTGATAACCCTTGATAGAATGGTAACGTCGATGTTACCGCCTGAAATGAGGCAAACAACCTTCTTGCCCTTGACGTCGGGAATTTTGCCGAACATAACGGCAGCAAGCGAAACGGCGCCTGCGCCCTCAGCAATCATCTTTTGTTTTTCAATCAGTGCAAGAATGGCTGCCGATACCTGATCGTCGGATACGGATACTATTTTGTCAACGTATTTTGAACACATCTCAAAGGTGGTCTTACCGGGTTCTTTAACGGCAATACCGTCTGCCACGGTTGAAACGGAGGGAAGGGCCTCTATATGCTTATGCTCAACCGAATTAAGCATAGAGGGGGCGCCGTCCGCCTGAACGCCGTAAACCTTGATTTTAGGGTTAAGCGACTTGATTGCAAACGCCACGCCGGAGATAAGTCCGCCACCGCCGATAGGTACGACTACGGCGTCAACGTCTTTGAGCTGGTCTATTATTTCAAGGCCAATCGTACCCTGACCTGCAATGACGTCCTCGTCGTCAAAGGGGTGGATAAAGGTGTAGCCCTTTTCGTCCTTTAACCTCTCAGCCTCGTTGTGGGCATCGTCGTAAACTCCGGGTACCAACACGACCTCCGCACCGTAGCTCTTTGTTGCCTCAACCTTGGAAATGGGGGCGCCGTCGGGCATGCAGATAATGGACTTAATGCCAAACTTTTCGGAAGCAAGCGCAACGCCCTGGGCATGGTTACCTGCCGAACAGGCGATAACGCCCTTGGCCTTTTCCTCTTCGGACAGCTGGGAAATCTTATAGTAAGCACCCCTGACCTTGAACGAACCCGTAATCTGCAGGTTTTCGGTTTTTAAATAGATTTTTGCACCGCATTGGGAGGAGAGTACGGGGGAATAAATTATATCGGTTTCGCGGATAGCGTCTTTTAAAACGTAATGAGCGTGATAAACCTTATCTAACGTAAGCATTTAATGACCTTCTTAAACTTTTATTCACTCAATTATAGGCAAAAGCGCATAATTTGTCAATCATTATGCGCTCGTGTGAATAATTATACAACTAAAATAATTAATTTATTTCTCAACGGTAACCTTTACAAAATCCTCTTTGCCGTGTTTGCACCAAGGGCAGGTAAAGTCGTCGGGCAGTTCCTCGCCCTCGTATTCGTACCCGCAGACCGAACACCTCCAAACGGTTTTGGTTGCCTTTTGGGGCTGGGGCTTAATGGAAGAGTGGTAGTATGCATATGTCGCAGAGGGGTCTTTGGTTAAAGTCTGCCCGTAGGTAACTTCAGCTATAAACAGGGTGTGGGTGGGGAAGTCAACGGTGCTTACGACCTTTGCACAGATATATGCGTTGGTACCTTCGGTTATATAGTACAGTCCGTTCTCTGCCCTCTTTGCCTGGGAGTATCCCTCAAATTTATTGACGTTTGCACCGCTCTGGAAACCGAATCTTTTAAAGACTTCAAAGTCAGCCTTTTCGGAAATAATGCTAACACAGAACTCACCCGTCCGCATAATCATTCCATGGGTGTGGTTTGCTTTATTGACGGCCAGAGTTATCATATTGGGCGACGTCGTAACCTGTTGCACGGTGTTGGTTATACAGCCGTTATCAAATCCGTTTTCCTTTGCCGTAACCACGAACAATCCGTAAGTTAAAGCTCTCATGCAAGAATTATCCATATTATATCTCCTCATTTTAATCTCTTAATTTCTTCGCCGAGGCGATGTGATAAAGGGAGTCAAGGAACGCCATATCCTCATCAGAAATGACAAATTCCAAATCCGTGTTGTCGTAAATTCTATCCCTGTGGGTACTCTTAGGCAGGGGCAGCGTACCCTTCTGCAAGCAGTAGCGCAGACAGATTTTAGCAATGCTCTTACCGTATTTATCTGCAATCGCATTAAGGGTTCCGTTATTTACAAGCTCGCCCGTAGCAAGGGGGGAGTACGCCTCGATTAAAATCCCCTCTCTTTCACAGTACTCGCAGATTTTATCCTGAGTATTGCCTATAAAATAACGAATCTGATTGACCATAGGCTTAACGCCTGTAGCTTTAATGAGCGGTTCTATGTTTTCAGGGTGGAAGTTGGAAACTCCGATTGCCCTGACTTTACCGCTTTTATAGAGTTCGCAGAACGCCTTCCAGACTTCTATATTACCCTCGGTGCAATCTCTGCCGATGTCGCTCCACGGCCAGGGTGCGTGAATGAGGTAGAGGTCTAAATAATCCACGCCTAATGATTTTAAGGAGCTTTCAAAGTGGTCCATTGCGCCTTGATACGTCTTAATTTCTGCAGGCAGTTTGGTAACGATGAAGATGTCTTCACGTGCAATCGCGCTATCTGCTATTGCCTTGCCAACGCTCTCCTCGTTTTCATAGACGTATGCAGTATCAATGTGTCTGTATCCCGCTTCAAGCGCCCATTTAACTGAATTGTAGGCCTCTTCACCGTTTTTAGACTGCCAGGTTCCAAAGCCAACCTTGGGTATTTTAACGCCGTTAGAAAGAGTATAAGTTTCAGTAATAATCATCTCGATCTCCTTGAAAAAGTAAATTAATTATAGCACTTTATTGTAACTTGTGCAACCCCTTGGCGAAATTTAATTTAATGTTGACATTGCACAATATTAGTAGTAAAATAAAAGGCAGGGGAATTGTGATATGGAAGATGAAGAAAAGCTTGATTGCAATGAGGAGCAAAAGGATGAGAAGGGGCGGGTTGTGCAGATCAGCATGCTCTGCGCAACGGTTATTGCACTGCTTTGCGAGGTATTTAATCTTATAGAAGTTATCGTAAACCGAAAAGTATCCTTTCCTATGTTTGCCCTCAGTTTTTTCGTAATAGGAATATTCCCCGTCGTCTTTCGCCTGACTAAAACTAAGGTAAACCGCAAATTATTTATTGTCGGAATAATCTGCCTTGCAATTTCATTTGTCTTTGTGGTTTTGTGGGTGCTTGCATTGTGTGGGGTAATAAAATAATCATAAAAAATAAAATGACGGGTAAAATTGCTTGATTTTTTTCTCACAATTTAATATTATAATAAAGCTTGAAAAAAGCACGATGCAGAGATGGCTGAGTGGTTTAAGGCGCACGATTGGAAATCGTGTGACGGCTAATACCCGTCCGGAGGTTCAAATCCTCTTCTCTGCGCCAGAAAAAAGCGCCGCAACGTGATTAACGTTGCGGCGCTTTTTTGCAGAGGGAGCGGTTTATTCTCCCTAAGACTTTACTTTATAATTCGTATCTTAAAAAACCTTTCCTGAAACAAGGTAAGGTTAATTATTTCCTCGTCGGAAAAGTCTACGTTTTCAGGTGCAACAATCCATTTCGTTTCATTGTCGTCAAGGCGCTCTATAATAGCTATCACAACCCCGTCAAAGTGTTCAACGGGAGTGTCAACGCCTAAAATATAGGCGTCTTGCTCTTCACCGTCACCGCCGATTATGCCTTCAATGTATCCGTAATTTACGCCGTAAATAATGTCTGGGTGCTTGGGGTGTGTCGAACCCAACATTCTATCCACAGTCACCCTCACGCGAGTGCCAATAATTGATTTATTATCCATATTTTTATTTTAGCACAGCAAAATCAACTATTCAATATATAGATGGAAAATATTAAAAAATACCTATTGACTTTTAATAGAAAAACTGAAAAATATAAACAGGAAATTTGTTAACTTTAATGGGGATTTATGAGCGAAGGAACTTATTTATATACGCTTACGCAATAGACAAGATCATTGAGTCATTATAAATGGAAAGTGGAAAAAGTATTGTATGACGATGCTGTAGTTGCAAAACTGATGGAGCAAGCCAATACTTATTATTTGAAGCATTACTGCGGAAGTATTACGAAAGCTTCTATGATGACGTCACTGTTAAAAAGATTGAGATCACGCCTGATATCTTATTGATAGATAACGGGCAGCTGATTGGATTTTATATACAGGGTGAGTACCTGCTTTTAACCCAGGTTGAAGGCGGGTATGTTACAACCTGTTGGGAGTCCAATTCCCATGGGGACACTGATTGGGAAGAGAGGAGTATGTATACATATATACAATGGAGTATATAAACTCGAAAAAACAGAGTTAAATTATTGATGTTTTTGCGCGATTAAAAATATTAAAAGCACCTTTCACAAGGTGCTTTTTTTGTGGTGGTTAACGTTAGCTGATTTTGAAAAGTTAAAAATAAGGTTTATCCTATTAAATACCATTCTTTTTTCATAATATCTTTATTTTTAGATAATGACAGCAATTCACCAAAATATAAAGTATCTGATTTAACGTATATTCCCGTTGAATTTATCAGGTTATCAGCTGTCAGTAAATCACAAAAATACTTTTCACGCCTTTCATCATCATACCAGAAGTAAGGAGGAAGAAGGGTTATGTTATATTTCGGATAAAGTGTTGCAACTTCGCATTGTTCAATAACTGTAGTGTAAATTTGTTTAGCTTCATCAGCAGATAGTCCGATTTGTTGTAAAGTTGATATAACCTCAGTGTAATCTTCATTATTAATATCAAGAAGAATTACATAATGAGCGCCGTTAGCTAAGACAGAATCTAATGTCGCATTAGAGTTTAAAACTTCATGAATTGCCATAATTATACCTCTGATTTTAGTTAATATTATTTTAAATTAAAATGTTGTTTTTGTCAATAGTAGATTGTTTATCAAACAACTTAATATATGTTGGGATATGTATAAATCTGTTGAGAAAATAGTACACTTTAAAAAATTGAAATGCACTTGATTTAGAAATGATATTATAGTAAAATAGATTTATAATAACTATATTTGAGGAAAAGGTATGAATGATTTTGATAAAATAGCCGGTAATATTAAAGTCAATGCTAAACCTGATGATGTAAATATAATCTATCCGTTTGTTGAAGTTCAATCTGATAAAACCCTTTCAATCGTTGGTGTATATGATAATGAAGAAGAAGCAATTGTAAATGGTATAGGGGAATCAATTCCTTTCATTAAAGATAATTACTATTATGGATTATCACCTGCTTTTGGAGTTGATAAGATTTGTGAAGCGTTAAATAATGATGTATTCAAAGATAGTAATTCGCTTAATGCATTTATTAATAAAAACGCTCATCTATTTACTTTGCCAGCATCAATGATGAATAACGCCAAAGCGTTGTTTGCAAAAACTTTGGTTAAAATGTCAACGATGTTTGGGTACAGTTTCGTTTGTGTTGACAAAGATTGTTTTAATCACTTTTGTGAAACTATAAAACGCTTGGGAATAAAAAGCGTTGATTATGATGTGAATGAGAAAACGCGCATTGTTCGTCTTCTTGGACACCCGAGTGAAGAATTAATCAGTGGTCTAAATAAATATTATATGGTTGGTGCAAATAATAATTTGTTTTTGAGGAGTGAATGTGATAAACAAAATTTAAGAGAGTGGCTATCTCCAAAGAATCTTTCATTGGTTCAAGGCAAAACCTATTATTCTGGTGTTCTTCCACGAGTTAAAGAATTTATTTGGCGTAATCTTCAATACGCTAATTCAAAAGTTATGAGTTTAGAGGTGAAGTTTGGTCGCTCTACATTTGCAACTATGGATGCACTTGATAGTTCGTATATTAAAGATCATAGGCTCCTTAAAGATTATAAAAAGCTTTTGGATGAAATGGATGAGTATGAAGATAAGTGTACAGATGAATTACTCTGTGCTGTTAAATGTAAATCCATTTTTGATAAGGTCAATGATTATCTAAAAAAATCATATTCTGCTCATAATTTAGCTGTTTCCGGTAATATTATAACATCTGATGGATATGTAGTTTTAGCGAAGCGTGGACAAAAAACTTATGATGCTAATACTGTTTATTGCTCCGTCAATGGTCAATCTGAAATATATGATAAAAGTGTGGCATTTTATCAACAATCGGTGTATGAAGATATGCCGACAATACACATTAATGACAATTCACGAATAGATTTTATGCGCGAATTAGAAAGGGAAACAGAAGCTGAGCTGAATATTGTTTGTCCTGATAGTCATTGGAAATTGCAAGGCGTTTCATTTTTATCAATTAAGAACAGTAACAATTTATTGTCTTCTCGCAGAAGATTTCATTTTAATATTTTGGGGGAATGTAAAACAGAACATAGTCTTTCCCATATAATAGAAACACAGAAAAATGCTATTGAAGAATTTGAAAACAGTAAAATAGTAGGGGTGAAAATTAATCAACATAATAATATTATTACTAAAATCATGAGTTCAATAAAATCTTCAATTTTATTATTTATAAAAAGTAAAGAATTAGTAACATCAATTTTTGCGATATCAATCTTTTTTTTAGGTTTAAATAAAATACAAAATACAGGATTTACATTTGAAAAATTATCAGATTATTTTAGCATTATTTTTACATCATTATCCTTTTGTGTGATAGTAAAAGAGTCTATTGTTGGTTTGGTAAAATATATTAAGCGAATAAAAACTCACATAAAATTATCAATTTATAAAGGAAAAGTAGATTTTTATAAATGCGTACATTGTAAATTAGGTAAAAGAAAAATAAATCTTCATCCAATAGCAGATTTAATGCTGTATGAGTATATTAAAAACTCGTTAAGATAGTTTATATTGTTACATTAAATTAAAAAGATTTATCATATTATTAATAGAGCGGATAGGTGATTGCTTCGCGCAAAGCGCTCGTGCCGTTGCAGAGCAACGGGCGCACCACACGGCGTTTCTCGGAGCCATCTTGCTATCACACGCAAAAAGAGCACCTTTTTCAAGGTGCTCTTTTTGTGGTGGACAATTATTTACCTGAATCGAACAAAAACAATTTGGCGCCTATCGTAATTATTTTTTAGTAACGAGTAAAAAGCGGTGAATAGTACCTTGAATTTTGCCTTCTTTTTCAATAATTTTCTGTAAGTTCAACAGTTTATCAAAACATTTTTCCACTGAAAAGTTAGGAAATTC
>JBJFAG010000061.1:0-4655 GCA_051887795.1 Candidatus Coproplasma sp.
GACCTGAATATCAGTTTATACGCTGCCTGTTCACTATCCACAACATAGAGTATCAAGGACAGTATTCGCTTGATATTCTCTCTTCACTGTTCGATATCTACGGTAAGTATCAGTATCTTGTAGAGTACAACAACTCTATCAACCTTATGAAGGGTGCAATCGAAGTCAGTGAGAGGTTCTCAACGGTAAGTCCCAGATATGCAGATGAGATTAAAGATCCTTATTATGCTCACGGGCTTGATCCTATTATCAGAAATAACCAGTTTAAGCTGAAAGGTATTTTAAACGGTATTGACGATAAGGGTTATAACAGTGAGTTGGATACCCATTTGTTCAAGAACTTCACGGCAGAAGATATGAGTGGTAAGGCTGTTTGCAAGGAAGAGTTGCAGAGGATGTTAAATCTCCCTGTAAAGCCCGATACTCCTATAATTTCAATGATTTCCCGTCTCGTTTCTCACAAGGGTTTAGACCTTGTAACCAACGTTATCGAGGAAGTATTGAAGGACGACGTTCAGTTCGTGCTGTTGGGTACGGGTGACTATCAATACGAGTCATTCTTCAAGGAGCTTGCTAAAAAGTACCCTGAAAAGGTCAGCGCCAATATTGTATTTAACGGTGATTTATCGAGGAAGATATATTCCGGTTCGGATATATTCTTAATGCCCAGCAAGTCGGAGCCTTGCGGACTTTCTCAGATGATGGCTTGCCGTTACGGTACTGTACCCGTAGTAAGGGAGACGGGCGGTTTATACGATAGTATCAAACCCCAGGTAAACGGTTATACGTTTACCAATTATAATGCGCACGATATGCTTTACGTAATAAGGCAGGCTGTTGCGGATTATAAAGATAAAGAAAAATGGGCAGATATCAGGTACAGAGCGATTACTTCCGACTTCAGTTGGAAGAAGTCAGCAAAGGAGTATGAGGCTCTGTATCTTGAAATGCTTAAATAATATTTTACTAAATTTCAGGAGTGTATAATGAGCAATACTGCTATTACGGAAAAAGAGGTCAAGGAACTCGTAAAGGGTAAACTTGCAAGGTATTACGGTGTAAGCAAACCCAACGAGGTTACCAAAGATCAGCTTTATAAAGCTGTCGTTATGAGTGTAAGGGATATCCTTTTACAGAAACGTCAGCAATTCCAAAAGCGTGTAAAGGATAAGAAGGCAAAGAAGGTTTACTATCTTTGCATGGAGTTTCTCTTAGGTCGTTCGCTTAAGAACAGCCTTTTCAACTTAAGTGCTACGGATACGTTTGCAAAAGTCGTATCTTCCTACGGCGTCGATATCGAAGATTTGTACGAGTTAGAACCCGATGCAGGTTTAGGTAACGGTGGTTTAGGTAGGCTTGCAGCCTGCTTCATGGATGCGTTAGCTTCAGGCGATTACCCTGCAATGGGCTACTCACTTCGTTATGAGTACGGTCTTTTTAAGCAGAAGATAGTCGACGGTTGGCAGACCGAGCTTCCCGATGCATGGCTTCCCGGCGGTGAGTGCTGGCTTACCCAGAGAACGGATAAGTCCTTCAAAATCCGTTTCAATGGCAGAGTTGAAGAGAAGTGGACTGAAAGCGGTATGCAGATCGAATACGTTGACACCAACGATATCGAAGCAGTTGCATACGATATGATGATCTCAGGTAAGGATTCAGACGCTGTTTCCGTATTAAGACTTTGGAAGGCTAAACCCGTTCAGGACTTCAACATGAAGTTGTTCTCTCAGGGCGACTACATTCAGGCAATGAAGGCAGATGCAGATGCAGACCTTATCACTAAGGTTTTATATCCTGCCGACAACCATATGAACGGTAAATCCTTGAGGTTAAAGCAGCAGTATTTCCTCTGTTCTGCATCTATTCAGAACATTGTAGAGGATCACAGACACAGATATGGTTCATTAAAGGATTTGCCCAAACTTGCAGCAATTCACCTTAATGATACACACCCTGCAATGGCTATTCCCGAACTTATGAGAATACTCATTGACGAGTATTACTTTAATTGGGAAGACGCTTGGGCAATTACTACCGGAACTTGTG
Source organism: Candidatus Coproplasma sp. (assembly GCA_051887795.1). Classification (GTDB taxonomy): domain Bacteria; phylum Bacillota; class Clostridia; order Christensenellales; family Borkfalkiaceae; genus Coproplasma. The sequence goes on from JBJFAG010000061.1 coordinate 2,047, forward strand.
CATATACCAACCACACTGTTATGGCAGAGGCACTTGAAACCTGGTCAGAGGACCTTATTCAGAGAACTGTACCCAGAATACACTCAATTATCTGCGAAATTAACCGCAGAATGTGCGAACAGCTTTGGGATAAATTCACCGGCGAATGGAATAAAATTTCCCGTATGTCCATTATTGAGCACGGTAGAGTTAAAATGGCAAACCTTTCCGTATACGGCGGTCACAGCGTAAACGGCGTTGCTGCACTTCACAGTGAGATAATTAAGGAATCTATCTTTAAAGATTTCTATGATTTCTCACCTGAAAAGTTTACAAACGTAACCAACGGTATCGCATACCGTAGGTGGCTTTGCCAGGCGAATCCCGAACTCTCTTCACTCATTACCGATTGCATCGGTGATGGCTTCGTTCACGACAGCTCGCTTTTAGCAGGTCTTAAAGCGTTTGACAGCGACGATACTGTTCTTAAGAGATTGGATGAAATTAAGGCAATCAAGAAAAAGCAGTTTGCTGATTATGCATTAAAGAAGCAGGGCTTTAAAATTAACCCCGACTCTATTTTCGATACGCAGGCAAAGCGTCTGCACGAGTATAAGCGTCAGCTTCTTAACGTGCTTAATATCATTGATAGCTATCTCGATTTGCTTGATAATCCCGAGCTTGACGTTCAGCCTAAGACTTATATCTTCGGTGCAAAGGCAGCTTCCGGATATTCAATGGCAAAGCAGACGATTAAGCTTATAAGCTATCTCTCCGAAGATATCAAAAAGCATCCCAAGATTCAGGAAAAGCTCAACGTTGTATTCATGGAGGACTATAATGTTACTATGTCCGAAAAGCTCATGCCCGCTACTGAAATTTCCGAACAGATTTCACTTGCAGGTAAAGAGGCGAGCGGTACAGGTAACATGAAGTTTATGATTAACGGTGCGCTTACTATCGGTACGCTTGATGGTGCTAACGTTGAAATGGCTCAGGCTGTCGGTGATGAAAACATCTTTATCTTTGGTCTTAAGTCAAACGAGGTTGAGGATATCTGGCGTTCAGGTTACTTCTCATCCAAGTACTATAACGAGAATGCAAGGTTAAGAAGAATTATTGAAGCGTTAATTATCGGCTTCAATGGTCAGTCTTTTTCAGACATGGCAAATTACCTTCTTACAGGTACACCCATTGCAGACCCTTATATGTGTATGGCGGACTTCAATGCTTATAGCCAGACTCAGCACCAGATTACAAGCTTATACGTCAACGATAAGCGTAAATGGAATCAGATGTCTCTTCGTAACATCGCTGCTTCAGGCTTCTTTGCTGCTGACAGAAGCATTAAGGATTATGCAGAGAATATCTGGCATTTAAAGCCCTTAACCAAGGACAGTAAGTAATCAAAACTAAAATTACGGACGGGAGCTATTCCCGTCCGTTTTTTTTGTATAGGAGGCAATTATGCAATATATTTCGGAATGGAAAGAAGATTACGCAAATGACCTTGCGCATGCCTTAAATAATTTAAACGTTCAAAATAATTTAAGGGACGGTCTGCCCTTTCCATATACAGAAGAGAATGCATTGCAGTTTATTAATGCTATGCTATCTGCAGATAAAGTCAGCACGTTTGCCTTTGCCATTATCTATAAAGGTAAGTGTGTAGGTAGTATTGCCGCTTTCAGACAGAGTAATATCCATTTCAGAACGGCGGAGGTTGGTTAATATATAGGTGAAGAGTTTTGGGGGAAAGGTATTGCAACAGCTGCTTTAAAGGAGTTATGCGTTTATATTTTTGAGAATACCGACATAATTAGGCTTTATGCCGAACCCTTTACATTTAATAAGGCTTCCTGCAGAGTTCTTGAAAAGGCGGGGTTTACTCGCGAGGGTGTATTAAAGAGCAATGCGGTTAAATGCGGTGCGGTACTCGATATGGCGCTTTATGCAAAAGTTAAAGGTGAGTAAGTTTATATATTTATTGACTTATACGCAATAGATTTCATTTAGAGATTATTTTACATAACTATTACATTATAAGGTGTAGTAAATTACAACTCTATATTATAATTACATAAATCTTTACATGTGGTATTTATATGGAGAATCTGAAAAAATGCAGATTAATTTCAATATTTAAATTGATTTTATACTGTGTAATCGAGGTGCTTTGGTGTTTAAGCGAAAGCCGCATGAACAATTTAGTATTCATTGTTTTATTGGCTATTTTGGTTCTATGCAACGTCTTAAAAGTTGAGTATACAGTTATTAAAATATCAAAAGTGAACAGAGCAATAGTCTTGTCTGCTGTTTGGATTGTCGAACTATGTTTAACAACGGGCTTACTAACCTTGCTGTACTATGTAAAAGGCTTTGATTTTCAGGATTTCTTAGGCTTCTTTATGAATTTTCTAATTATAGTTTTATGCACGGCAGAAGTAATTGGCTTTGTAAAGTCTATTATTTCATCTATAATAACAGAGAATTAGATAGGCTTAGAAAGATGTATCATACTAAGGAACTCCTCTTCCCGCAAAATCTTTGCGGGGCAAATCTTTTGCGGAAACCTTGAATATAATAGCGTGTCTTTGTTCACATACAAAAAGGTAGTGGGTTCAGCTCGG
>JBJFAG010000062.1:0-4651 GCA_051887795.1 Candidatus Coproplasma sp.
CCGAACTCGGCGATGAGCATTTGCTTGAAGTCTCCGCTGTGTAACTTTTTCAATTCGCTAAACAATACGTCTGCGTTTTCCTTGTTTAGGTCGTACCAGCTCTCCCAGTCACGTCCGCCGAACTCTCCCACTTCGAAATCGACAACGCCTACCCTTATGCTTCCGTCATCCTTCTGAGTAAATAATAAACCGCTTGTACCCTTTCTCATTACATTTCCTCCTTTGGTTAATACCCGACTATTGCCTGTCGATTACAAATTTTACATTTTAAGCAGCATCTTTATAATAAGTCTCGATTTTCTCCCTACTCAACAAAAATACCTGTTCGAGATTGGGGTCAAAGTGACTGCCCATAGATTGCTCCATAATCTCAAACGCCTGCTCAAAGCTCATCGCTTGCTTATAGCAGCGTTCGCTCACTAGTGCGTCGTAGACGTCTGCAATTGCCATTATTCGTGCCTCTAAAGGAATTTCCTCGCCCTTAAGATGGCAGGGGTAACCCGTACCGTTCCACCTCTCGTGATGGTGTTTAGCGATGTTTGTTGCCACCTTTACGAAATGCTCTTCCTCAACCCCGTTGAGAATACTTTCAACCAGCACGGCACTCTTCTCGGCGTGAGTCTGCATAATGGCAAATTCCTCTTCGGTCAATCTGCCCGGCTTTTTCAAAATCTTGTCATCGATGCTGATTTTACCCAAATCGTGCATGGGCGCTGCCTTTACTATATCTTCAAAATATGCCTCGTCCAACGGGAATATATTATGCTCCTGTATAGTGTTGACTAAGATTTTTACGACTTCACTCGTTCGCCTGATATGACCGCCCGTATTGCCGTCTCTGTTCTCGACCATGTTCGCCATACCGAGCAACACCTGCAACTGAATGTTGACAATATGCTCCGTCTTTTCCTTAACCTGACATTCCAGCTCGGCATTGTAGGACGACAGCAGTTTTAAGTAATTCCACTTATCCGTGTCCTCCTGCATTTCAATGATATAACCGTAAGCCTTGTCTTTATGCCAGATTCGCTCTATGTTGCATTGATAATGAGTATCTCCACATTCATAGCTGAATTTTTCGTGCCCCTCATCGTACTTAATTATCCAGCTAATAACCTCTTCAATCTGAGGTAAATTTCTGACGGGAAGGTCTACCCTACACTCCGAGATTTCAGGGAATATCTTTCTTGCAACGTCGTTACAGCCCAAGTAGTTTTTACGGTTGTCAAAGACGATATATCCGTACGTCTCCTGCTTTCCGAGGGAGCTGACGACACAGTCTTCTATATTGTACAACGTCGTTCGGCGGTGCATATATAAAAGTATCCAGCCGTCGATGACGTACATAAAAGGCATTACTTCGAATGCAGGGTTAATCTTTCTGCCAAATACAAATAATACGCAATTTATGATTTCCATGATAATCATTGCATATATGGTTTTGCGGGGAACGGCGTGATTTTTCTTTAAGCTGTAAATCATCAACACCACTTCTGCGATGATATATCCGTAGACGATTACGTAGAAGAAGCTGTGTCCTATTCCGTATTCGTGCCCTAAAACGGTTGCGCTGCCTAACTTGTCGAGGAATATCTCCGTATAATAGAGGTCGTTGTAACCCACCGTCAAAACCATTCCGTAGACGATAAAGCTGTATGCATACAGGGTTATTCTCAGCTAGTCGGGCACCTTATAATTGCAGATTGAGCATATTGCAATCATTAAAATAGGGGGTACGAAGCAACCGCCGAGATATGTAATTTTATTAGCCAGAACGGCTTCCTGAAGGCTTGTGGAAAGCGCTAACGCTAAATATCCGCCGTTCGCCAGCACCATAAGCAACGCCATAAATGTGAAGTAGGCGCTGATCTTCTTTTTATCGAAAGAGATGATAAAAATCATCAGATTGATAAGCGACAACACGGCGGTCGTCAGATAATATATAATCATATTTTTACTCCGTGGTAAAACAGGTAGTCAACTTAAAACCGAAGTATCCAAATAACTATGTTAATTTCCACTATAACTATACATCAATTAATGCCTTTTGTAAAGATACTTTAACCCCGTTAAAGATTATTAAAATTAATGTGAATTATTATCTGCAACCCGTTAATTAGTCTCTGAAAAAGTTTCTTTATTGCTAATTTTAACTTTTGGTATTTGTCGTTCTGTTACGACTGAGTTGTGTTTTTGAAATGAATAAAGCGGCAAAACGTGGGGTTTTGCCGCTGATTTCGGTCGTTTAGGTTATTATCCAGATGAACCGTTCGGTTTTTAAACTACCGTATGTGCAGAGGTTTTAATTTATATACTTTGAGTATTCTCTATAATCATTTTACAAGAATATTTATGCCATTACCCACAAGCAAATACTTCATACCACGACTCCTTTTAGCGAATTATTTTCTTATTATATTATAACACATTCTATCCGTTTAATCAATTTTGAGTATCTTTTCAAAACAAGTAAACGAAATTAAACATCTACTTAATAATTTAGCGAAATTTGTTGTATTTTGCGAAACGATAACGAAATTTGACGAAGTTTTAGCGAAATATTTTTATGGATAACGAAATTTAGCGAAATGATAACGAAATGAGGGTTGACATATATTTCGTTTAGCGGTATAATTTATATATATGAATCTTTAGGGGGTATCTATGAAATACATCACCTGTCAGGAAGCTTCGGCGCTGTGGGGTACTTCAGTTCGCCGAATACAGCAAAAGTGCAATAATGGAGAAATTGAGGGTGTAATAAAGGAAGGAAAGTCTTGGAAAATACCGTATAATGCGGTTTTCCCCACCGAGGCAACCGAGAACACCAACAACTCAACCAAGATAAAACCTTTACCTGTCGGAATTTCGGATTTTAAGAAGGCGACGTCTGATTATTACTACGTAGATAAGACGTTGTTGATTCGTGATTTTCTCGATAGTAAGCCCCAGGTTTCTCTATTCACCAGACCTCGTCGTTTTGGTAAAACGTTGACGATGGATATGTTAAGGGTTTTCTTTGAAAAAACCGAAGAGGATACTTCCAAATATTTCAAAGATAAATACATTTGGAGTTGTGGAGAAGATTATACGTCATATCAAGGACAATACCCTGTTATTTTCTTAACCTTTAAAGATGTTAAGTGTGCGACTTGGGAAGAAACTTTTGATAAGATTTCTAAACTTATTGCAATTGAGTACTCACGTCATACCGAACTTGAAAACAGCCCTAAATTAAGTTCATATGAAAAAGAACAGTACGTTAACTTAGCAACTTGTAAGGCAAATCAAATTGACTATCAGATGTCTTTACAAATATTATCCCTACTGCTTTACAAACACTACGAAAAAGAATGTATCATCATCATAGACGAATACGATACCCCCATTCAGCAAGGTCATTCTTGCGGTTTCTACGAGAAGATAATAGACTTTATGAGAAACTTTTTCTCCGGTGGTTTGAAAGATAATTCGTGCTTGGCATACGGATTTTTGACGGGTATCTTAAGAGTAGCTAAAGAAAGCATATTCAGCGGACTAAACAACTTAAAAATTAACTCAATTCTTGATAAAAGCTACAGCCAGTACTTTGGATTTACCAAAGAAGAAGTTAAGGGAATGCTGAGCTATTACGGAGTGGCAAAGAAGTATAGAGAAGTATGTGAATGGTATGACGGATATCTTTTCGGAAATACCGAAATCTTTAACCCTTGGTCGGTAATCAATTATATCTCCGACAACTGTACACCCAAGGCATTCTGGCAGTCTACAGGCAGCAATGATATCATTGGAGAAATCATATCTTCCGCTACCACTGAAGTCACGGAAAATCTGCATAATTTATTGACAGGCAATAAAGTCACCACGTATATCGACACTAACGTTATCTATCCTGAAGTAAACGACAATCCATATCTCATTTATAGTTTCTTACTCATTTCAGGGTACTTAAAAGTTGATAAAGTTTATCCCCAGAGTGACGGCAACTATATGTGTGACGTTGCTATCCCTAATCAGGAAATTTCATTCGTGTATGCGAAAGAGGTCCTTTCAAAAACCGGAAGAGAAAGTATTGCCGTTGAAATTCAACAAGCAATATTTAAAAATGACGCAAAAAAACTTCAACAACTGCTTGAAAAATTTATGATTGAGTCTATTTCTTCGTTTGACGGGACAAATGAGGGTTTCTATCATGGAATGATGCTTGGCTTATGTGCCATTGTAAGCAATAAATATAGACCAACCTCTAATAGAGAATCGGGTTTAGGACGATTCGATATTCAGCTCTATCCAATAAACAAAAGTAACCCCGGATTTATCTATGAATTCAAGCACACTAAAAACGTGCATGAGTTAGACACGCTTGCCCAAAAGGCACTTGAACAAATTGAAGAAAAGCATTATGATACGGCACTTAAATCTGACGGTATCAACAATATCATTAAAATAGGCATTGCTTTCTGCGGAAAAAAGCTTAGCATTAAAAGTTTATAAGCAATCATAAATATAATCGGCGGGGCGGGGTTCGTTCAGCCGATTTTTTTGTCAAATTATTGCCAGTTTTAACTTTATGTATTTGGCGTTCTGTTACGACTGAGATGTGTTTTTGAAATGAATAAAGCGGCAAAACGTGGGGTTTTGCCGCTGATTT
>JBJFAG010000063.1:0-4631 GCA_051887795.1 Candidatus Coproplasma sp.
CGACTATTACGCCGTAACGCTTCTTTGCCGTTTCGTCCTTGGCGTTGAATGCGATTACCTTAGGCAGATACATTGCGTTTGCCGCACCGTGGATAATGTGGGCGCCGTAGTCTGCAAAAGCCGCACCCGTCTTATGGGCCATTGAGTGAACTATACCCAAAAGCGCGTTGGAGAACGCCATACCTGCAAGGCACTGCGCGTTGTGCATTCTGTCCCTTGCCGCCATATCGCCGTTGTAGGAGGCAACGAGGTCGTTTTGAATCATCTCGATTGCGTGAATTGCAAGGGGGTCGGTGTAGTCGCAGTTGGCCGTGGAAACGTATGCCTCTACGGCGTGAGTCATTGCGTCCATGCCCGTATGAGCGACGAGCTTTTCAGGCATTGTCTCGGCAAGCTCGGGGTCTACGATTGCTACGTCGGGAGTGATCTCGAAGTCAGCGATAGGGTACTTGATACCCTTTGAATAGTCGGTTATAATGGAGAATGCCGTAACCTCGGTTGCGGTACCTGAAGTAGAGGAAATTGCGCAGAAGTGTGCCTTTCTTCTGAGTTCGGGAATGCCGAATACCTTACACATATCTTCGAACGTACACTCGGGATATTCGTACTTTATCCACATTGCCTTAGCCGCGTCGATAGGCGAGCCGCCGCCGATAGCTACAATCCAGTCGGGTCCGAAGTCAAGCATAGCCTGCGCACCGCTCATAACCGTTTCAACGGAGGGGTCGGGTTCGATACCTGCAAAGACTTCAACCTCCATTCCCGCTTCTTTGAGATATTCAATAGTCCTGTCAAGGAAGCCGAACTTCTTCATAGAACCGCCGCCTACGCAGACCATAGCCTTGGTACCCTTAAAAGTCTTAAGCGCCTCTAACGCACCCTTACCGTGATATATATCCCTCGGTAACGTAAATCTTGCCATAACAATTTCCTCCTATATAGACAAAAATATACCGCAGAGGTAAATTTTCCCTGCGGATATCATTATAACACCTTTTATTTGATTGTTGTAGTAGCCTTTTTTATATGCCGATATATCATTAAATATATAGCTAACAGTTAATAAATTTTCGTTTCGCCCTGGTCAGAGAGGCGATAAATTGCTTATCCAGCTCCGAAAGCCTATAGTCGCTGCGGTAGATAAGGACGTCCCTGTATACCCTGTTATTCTCCTCGCATTTGCGCTGAACCAGGCCGTAACGCTTCAGCAAATCTTCAGGTACGGGTGAAACCCACATATACGTGTGCGGATTAGTGGAGAGCAGTTCAAACTGACTTGCCCTTTCAAAGACGAATATACGCTTGTCTATATCGTCGGGCAGCTCGCTCTTCTTTACTGCCGCAAGCGAGAGCGAGGGTACGTAGGGGTCTGCATGGGCAATCTCCGTATACTCCTTCAGGTCGGCAAAGGTTATCCTCTCCTTTCTGGCCAGAGGGCTGTTTTCCTTCATAATTAAGCAATAGGTGAAGTCGGTTACCACCTCGAAGTGCAGCTCCTTAGCGTTGAGCATATCCGAAAAATGCTTTTCAAAATCTTCGGCATAGCGGATAATACCCAATTTATAGTCTGCATGCAGAATATTGTTGATTGCCCGTATGGAGTTGGTCTCCTTATAGAAAATCTCCATCGGCTTGGTATGGTCAAGCCCTGCGGAAAATTCAGCGAAGGCGGCTGAAATATAGCTTGCCCTGGGTACGGATATGGAGAAACGCTGAACCCTTTCAGTCTTGTTTTTATACATATTCTCCACTTCGTCAAGCTGGCGCAAAATGCTTTCGGCATATTGCAGAAATTCCAAGCCCTGGGGCGTAACCACGATACCCTTTGTAGTCCTGTCGAAAATCTTAACCTCTAAGGTGTCCTCTAAATCCTTAATGGCACGGCTCAGGTTGGGCTGTTCCATATATAAGCTCTTGGCGGCAGCCGAAATAGAACCCTTCTTCGCCACCTCTACTGCGTATTTAAGCCATAAAATATTCATCTTTAACCCTTTTAAAAGTTACTTTTTATCTATTATAGCACATAAAAAGCGTTATGGCTTACTTCTTTAATTATGATTAAAGAAGTATTTACGGGCAAGTTCTTTGCCGCCCTGCTCTTTTACGACTCCGCCCTCAATAAGTACCGCCCTGTCGCACAGCGCTTCGGCACAGCGCATATCGTGCGTTACCGTAATCATTGTATTTCCCGTCCTGTCGTGCAGGGCGTTTAATATTTCAATAAGCCTGCATAGGCCCTTATAGTCCTGGCCGACGGTCGGCTCGTCCAAAAGCAAAACCTTGGGGTTGGTCGCCGCAACCGCCGCAATCGATACCCTGCGCTTCTGTCCTTCGGACAGCGATTGCGGATGACGGTTTTTAATCTCTTCCAGGCCGAAGAGCTTGATTATTTCTTCGGCATATTCCCTGCTCTCTGCACCAAATCCGATCTCCCTTTCCACCGTGGGCATAAACAGCTGATAGTTGGGGTTCTGATAGACGACGCCCACGCTGTTAAACCATTTTTTGCCGTGATAACTCTTTCCGAACCTGGGATTGATAAACTGTTCGATTTGACCGTTCGTCGGCTTATATAGCCGCGCCAACAGTCTTAAAAGGGTAGTTTTTCCACAGCCGTTTTCACCTAACAGCAACAGCCGTTCGCCTTGGTATATTTCAAAGCTTACGTCCTTTAATATCTCCCGCTTTTTTATGGAAAAGGCAACGTTTTTCACGTCGAACAGCTTTGCCCCTTTTATATGGTCGTCCGAATTGTCCTTAATTGCCACCGTCTGGGCAGAGAGATACTCGCGTTTATTCTCGACTTTTGTAACCGCTCCAGCGCGGATATTCCACACGCTGTCGACGTAGGGCAGAACCATATCCAGGCGGTGTTCCACCACAAGCACCGCATATCCTGCCTTGGCTAGAGAGCGCAGTGTGTTCATAAGATATGCCGCACCCTCGCAGTCGAGGTTGGCTAAAGGCTCGTCTAAGATGAGAATTTTCTGCCCCGTGGCGAGCGTGGAAGCCGTGATTAATCTCTGCTTCTGTCCGCCCGAAAGGGAGCGGGTTTTCCACCCCTTTTCCAGCTTCATCATCTTACAGACAAGCTCCACCTGCCTTTGTATCTTTTCAGGCGGGAAGGCGAAGTTTTCGCACCCGAAAGCCACCTCGTCCTCGACGATTTTATGCACTATCTGGCTGTCGGCATTCTGCAAAACCACGCCTACCTTACGGCATATCTGCGAGATTTTCTGCCCCTTGATATTCTCCCCGTCAATTAAAATTTCACCGCTCACCGTTCCCGTAACTATGTTGGGAATTATGCCCGAAACGAGGGATAAAAGCGTACTCTTCCCCTCGCCCGAAAGTCCCGATAAAAGCGTTACTTCGCTGTAATTTACTTCAAATGTTACGTCATCTAACACCTTTTCCGCATACCCTTCGTAACTGAAAGAGACGTTGTTTAACTTTATTGCCTTCATAGTACCACCGCTAAAACGACGCCTGCAATAAGTCCTGAAAGGAACAGAACGTCGAATACGTTTATATATTCTTTTTTATAGACCGTGTATTTAGCCTTGCCTAAAGTAAAGCCACGCGTTTCTATCGAAAGGGAAAGCGTGTCCGAAATGTCCGCAAGTCGGGTTACCAGCGGAACGAGAAAGGCTCGGTACAAGATTTTGGGGTTTAATATACTGCCTGCTCCACGCGTTTTCATCGCCTCGCGTACACGGCCTATTTCAGCCTTTAACACGGGGACGAAGGACATTGTAACGAGCATACCCAGCGTTATTCCGCGGGGAGTGTGCATCTGCGATAGATTCCTTGTCATAGATACGGGCTGAACGCTCATACCGACAATCAGCGCAACGAACACCGCGCCGAAGCGGTTAGCCATTGCAATACCCGCCTCCCAACTTTTTCCCGAAGAGAAATATGCAATCAGCGCAAACGCACCGCCGAACAATATATAGGCGGGTAACGCCCTTAACGCCTGCCTGTAACAGCCGAAGATAATAAGCCAGATAAAAGCCCCCAAAAGGAAGTAGGAACACTCAATAGTTCTGGCATATATGAGGCCGAATATCAAAATTAAAAACGCCGAGGCGAGGGCAAACAGCGGATACAAATGGCCTTTTGTATTAAAAAAACTCACTTTAATTTTCCTGCCTTTTTGAGTTCACGGGCGATGAACATACCCAGAATAGAGCCTACAAAGCAAAGTGCAATGACGGCTAAACTTATTCCGACGATAACCCAGACGTTGCCGCCCCCGATAAACATTGAAACAGCCGCCTTTTCACTGCCCGATACGGTGTAGAAAAGGTTGTAATACATATACAGAAAGGGAATGGTTAAAGGCATATACAGCGTTCCTGCAAACACACACGCCCAGTCGTTTTTATAGCCGCGGAATATCAATAGCTTAAGCGCTTCCGCAACGAGTGCGCAGACTATCAGCAGCACCATGGGCGGGAACATAAACACTAAAAATATGGATATGAACACCGACTGCAACAACAATGCACCGGGCTTTTTTACCTTCATCATGCCTATCACGGGGAAGAGCGAAAACTGTAGCCCTAAGCCCAGCTGAATAATGCCGAAGAGCGGCACGTTTACAAGCAGGGGCATTATCGCACCCG
>JBJFAG010000064.1:0-4617 GCA_051887795.1 Candidatus Coproplasma sp.
ACGGGAGAGGACATCATCCCTTGCACACAGTTCGTATCAAGGACGTGGGAAGAAGTATAGTAAAAACGAAAAGGAGTATATATTTTAATGAAATTCGACGTAAGATATGCAAATCACCCCGACGACTCTAAGCATTACGATACCGATGAGTTAAGGGAAAAATATTTAATAGAGAAGCTGTTCGCCAAGGACGATATTCTGCTTACCTATTCTCATCAGGACAGAATTATCGCAGGCGGTGCAATGCCCGTCAAGGAGACCTTATCTTTAGGTACCTTTAAAGAGCTTGCAACTGCATATTTCCTTGAAAGAAGGGAAATGGGCGTCATCAATATCGGCGGTGCAGGTATTATAACCTTAGACGGTAAGAAGTGGGAGATAGGCCACAAAGAGGGCATCTATATCGGTATGGGTACCAAGGAGATAGAGTTCTCTTCTAAAGATAGCGAAAATCCCGCTAAATTCTACATTAACTCCAGCCCCGCTCATAAGAGCTACCCTACGGTAAAGATTACCAAACCCGTAGAGGGCGTAACCCCTCCCGAAGGCACCCGCTATTGCGTACAGCGCCATCTGGGCGACCAGATAGGCATCAACAAGAGGACGATAAACCAGTTTATCGTCGGCGACGTATGCGAGAGCTGTCAGCTTGCTATGGGCATGACCGAGCTTGATCCCGGTAACGCATGGAACACCTTACCTTCCCACACTCACGAAAGGAGAATGGAAGTGTATATGTACTTCGAGGTTCCCGAAGATCAGGCAGTCATTCACCTTATGGGTAAGCCTCAGGAGACAAGGCATATTATTATGCACAACGAACAGGCGGTTATATCGCCTTCGTGGTCCATACACTCTGGCGTCGGCACTCATAACTACACCTTCATCTGGGGTATGTGCGGCGAGAACCAGGCTTACGACGATATGGACAACATCAAGACCCAGGATTTGAAGTAATTCGGGTAGCTAAAAAATAAATTAACATTCAAGAGGGAAAATTAAATGTCAGTATTACTTTTTAAAGACGTAAACAAAGTATATCCTAACGGATATCACGCCGTACACGATTTCAATATGGAGATCAAAGACGGTGAGTTCATCTGCCTCGTCGGCGACTCCGGCTGCGGTAAGTCCACGACGCTGCGTATGATTGCAGGCCTTGAGGAAATAACCTCCGGCGAGTTCTACATCGACGGCGTGCTTGCAAACCAGATGACTTCAAGGGAGAGGGGAATTGCAATGGTATTCCAGTCCTACGCACTCTATCCCCACCTCACCGTTTATGAAAACCTTGCATTCGGCCTTATGCTCGAAGGTATCGATGCAGACGTTATCGAAGAAAAGGTTCAGGCAACCGCTAAGATCTTAGGTCTTACCGAATACCTTGAAAGATTCCCCAGGAACCTTTCAGGCGGCCAGTGTCAGCGTGTAGCCGTTGGCCGTGCCCTTATCAGAAAGGTTAACATCTTCCTTATGGACGAACCTTTATCCAACCTCGACGCAAAGCAGCGTGTTACCATGAGATCGGAAATCAAGCAGATTCACCGTTCCGTAGGCGCAACTACCATCTACGTAACCCACGACCAGACCGAGGCAATGACCATGTCCGACAGAATAGTCGTTATGAAGTCGGGCGGCTACGTTCAGCAGATAGGCACCCCCTACGAGCTGTATTTCCACCCCGCTAACCTCTTCGTTGCAGGCTTCATCGGCGAGCCTCCTATGAACTTCTTAAACGGTAGGGTTGAGAATGGCAAGTTCGTCAACGATGACGGCTTATGCTATGACTTAGCTCCCGTTGTCGACGACGTTGCCGCAATCGAAGGCAAGGAAGTCGTATTCGCATTCCGTCCCGAAGCTATCAAGCTTCCCAAGAACGGTAAGGCAGAAAAGGGACAGTACCTTGTTGAATCTCAGGTTGACCTGACAGAGCTTTTAGGCGATACCACCAACGTATATGCTAACGTAGGTTCGGTTAACGTAATTTTGAAGGTTAACCCTCACTACACCCCTGCAATGGGCGCTGACTTCAAGTTCTGCGTACCTCACAAGGCTGCGTACATCTTTGATAAGGAAACCGAGCAGGCAATTCCTTCATCCATCGAACGCGAATAATTACTGCATATAAACCCGCATCGGGAATGACGGGCAGGGGTTAACGCCCTTTGCCCGCCCCGTGCAAAAATTGCAACCCTTCCACCCAATGGAAAAAACCAAGAGGAAATAATAAATTATGGAATTAATCAATAAAAAAGTTTATAAAGAAGTTTGCGGCAAGGAAAAGCCCGAAAGACCTATTAAAATTATGCAGTTCGGCGAGGGTAATTTCCTCAGGGCTTTTGTTGACTGGATTATTCAGAGTCTGAACGATGCAGGTGCAATCAATGCTAACGTTGCAGTCGTACAGCCCATGCCCTTCGGCAGAGTTAAAGAAATAGCCCTGCAGGACGGACTTTACACCCTCCGCTTAGAGGGTATCGACAAGGGTGAAAAGGTTAAGTCCAGCCGCGTCATCGACGTTATCGGCGATTTAATCAACCCCTTCGAACAGTATGAGCATTTCTTAAGCTATGGCGAAAGCGAAGATTTACAGGTGATCATCTCCAACACTACCGAAGCAGGTATTGCCGTTGATCCCACCGATACCGATCTGACGGTATGCCCCAAGTCCTATCCCGGCAAACTCCTTGCTCTGTTAAAGCGCAGGTACGACCACTTCAACGGCGATATGACCAAGGGCCTTGCAATCATCCCCTGCGAGCTTATCGACGACAACGGCGACGAGCTGTACAGATGCTTAACCGAGCTTGCAAGGATTAACAAGATGGATGAGGCGTTCATCACCTGGATGCAGACGGCTTGCCACTACACCTCAACGCTCGTTGACAGAATCGTTCCCGGCTATCCCCGCAACGAAATCGAGGATATCCGCAACGAGACTGGCTATATCGACGACAACGTCGTTAAGGGTGAAATCTTCCACCTCTGGGTACTTAAGAAGGAAGAATTTGTTCAGAAGGTTCTGCCTGCAGATTCAACGGGCCTGAACGTTATCTTTGCTGACGACATTCATCCCTACAAGCAGAGAAAGGTTAAGATCTTAAACGGTTCCCACACCGCTATGGTACCCGTTGCATACCTTGCAGGTATCGATACGGTAGGCGAATCGGTTAACGACCCCGTAATCGGTAAGTACGTTCACGACTTCATCTTCGACGAGGTTAACCCCACCATAGCCCTTCCCCAGGACCAGATGGTGGCATTCGCTAACTCGGTTATCGAAAGATACAAGAACCCCTTTATCCGTCACGAGCTGATGTCAATCGCGCTCAACTCCACGACTAAGTTCCGCACCCGTATTATGCCTACGCTCGAAGATTATATCCGCATCACGGGCAATCTTCCCCAGCACGTATGCTTCTCGTTTGCGGCACTCGTTGAGTTCCACAAGGGCAAGAGGGGTGAAGAGGCAATCGCCCTCAAAGACGATCCCGCTCTCCTTGCACACTGGGCAAAGCTCTGGGCAGAGTTCGACGGCGACTACTTAAGTCTCGCTAAAAAGGCGCTCGGCTGGGTAGAGGCCTGGGAAGTTGATATGAACACCCTCCATAAGGACATCACCGCAACGGTGGCTAAGTACCTTGAGGATATGGATAAGAACGGCATGAAGGCCGCTGTAGAAAGGTTTGTAAATGGCTAAGAAAACTATTATCATCAACCCCCTCGATAACGTGGCGGTGGCGCTTGCCGACCTTGCAAAGGGCGAACTTGCAGAGGGCGTAACCCTCGTTGAGGACGTCAAAAAAGGTCATAAGTTTGCACTCCGCCCTATCGCAGACGGGGAAAATATCATTAAGTACGGCGTACCCATCGCCCATGCAACCAGAGATATTGCCGTGGGCGAATGGGTGCATACCCATAACGTAAAGACCAACCTGTCGGAAAATTTAGAGTATGAATATGCTCCCGTGCAGTGTGATTTACAGCCTGCAAAGATGCGCCAGGTCAACGTCTACCCCCGTGCCAACGGCGACGTGGGTATTCGTAACGAAATCTGGGTTATCCCCACGGTTGGCTGCGTAAACGGACAGGTTAAGGAGATTATCGAAACCTTCAAAGCCGAATACGGCGAGCAGGGATTCGACGGTGTGTTCACCTATACACACCCCTATGGCTGTTCACAGCTCGGCGACGACCACGAGAGGACCAAGCTCATCTTACAGAAGATGGTCCGCCATCCCAATGCGGGCGGTGTGTTAGTCGTAGGCTTAGGCTGCGAAAACAACCAGATGGACGCCTTCCGCGCGACGCTTGGCCCTGTAGACGAGAGCAGGATTAAATTCCTCGTCTGCCAGGAAGTCGAGGACGAGATCGGCGCAGGCGTGGAGCTGTTGCGCCAGATTGCCGAAGTCGTCAAGGAAGACAGAAGGGAGGAGAGGGATATCTCCTGCCTTAAGATAGGCTTGAAGTGCGGCGGCAGCGACGGCCTTTCGGGCATAACCGCTAATCCCTTAGTGGGCAGACTTTCCGACTATATCGTATCGGTGGGCGGTACTTCCGTTCTCTCCGAAGTTCCCGAAATGTTCGGTGCAGAGCAGCAGCTTATGAACCGCTGTA
>JBJFAG010000065.1:0-4609 GCA_051887795.1 Candidatus Coproplasma sp.
TATTCCCCGTCGTACGCCTCTTTTTCCCTCTGGCAGTCGGGTGAGAGCGTACCGCCCATTGCGTACACCTTAACGGCAATCCCCTGCTCTTTTAACAGCCTTGCGCAGACGTAGCCGTCGCCGCCGTTATTGCCCGTACCGCAGACGATTAAAACGCTCTCGGCGTTTAACTCTTTCACCGCGCAAATCACCTCGTCCGCAACGGATTTGCCAGCCCTTGCCATAAGCTCTTCGGAAGGCGTTCCGCCGTCTATCGTCGCCTTATCGGCAAGGCGCATCGTCTCGTTTTTTAAACAGTATCTCATTTGAACCTCAAACTCATTTCGGCACTGCTAATCGTCTTAGTTTCACCGCCGATATCACATATTAAATTTCCGCGTTCGTCCACGTCAATGGCGGTTGCGGTAAACCTTTCGCCATTAGTATCTAAATAGACCTCCTGCCCAAACCATTTGATATAGGTCTTGTATTCCTCTATCGTGTAGTCGTTTTGCAGGTTTTTAATCAACTGTTTGCGTACGGCATTGACGTTTAATTTTCTGCCCCTGCATTCCGACATGGTCGTTGCAATATCTTTTAATTCGTCGGGGAGAATATTGTTGACGTTTAACCCTATTCCCACTATTGAAATGCAGACGCCGTTAGCGCCTAACCTGTTTTCGATTAATGTTCCGCATACTTTTTTACCGTTTAAAAGTACGTCGTTTGCCCACTTGACGGTGGGGTGTAAATCGAACGCTTCAAGCGTTTTACATACCGCAACGCATGCGCTGACCATGATTGAAAATGTGTTGGCAAAATTAAAGTTTTTTAACCTTCTCATAAGAGAAACGTACACACCGCCCTCGTCGGAGACAAAGCTCCTGCCCTTGGTACCCTTGCCCTTTGTCTGGCGCTTAGCCCATACCAATAAATCGCCCTCTTGGGGGAAACGCTTGCAAAATTCGTTTGTGGAATCTATCTCATCAAGCTCAACTATCTGTATCTTCATCAATCCTCTCGCTTGCCGATTTGACGGTATCGTAATCATACCCCTTGGAAATTAAATATCGGCACCCTTTATAAATATTTTCCTCTGAATAAGGCTTGCCCCTTAAATATTTTTTTAAAAGAGTTAACACCTCGTCCTCGTCATCTTCAAGGTCTTTCAGCTCCTCTTCGATGATACTCTTCTCTACTCCTCTTTTTAAAAGCTCTGCCTCAATCGCCTTTTTGCTCTTGCCCGAAACGCTCTCGGCATACATTCGGCAGTACTGCCTGTCGTCTGCATATCCGTAGTAATCGAGCCTCTCTAAAACGTAGTCTGTTACTGCTTCCACATACCCCTTTTTAGCAAGGAAATCTTTAATCTGTTTTCTCGTCTTGGGGCTTGCCGAAATGTGGGTTAACGCCTTGTCCAACGCCTGTGACTTTTCGGTTTCAAGCTGGATATTGTCAAGGAAGGTTTTATCCACCGTCATACCTGCCTTCAGGCGGTACTTTACGGCAACTTCCAATTTTATTCCGCAGTAAAACCTGCCGTCAATATATATTGAACAGCGGGTCTTATCCTTGATTTGCGGCTCGATTGAAGTTATAGTGGACATTTCTTATCCCCCCTTAAACATTTTACAATTTTAACATTGTCAACCTTTTTTGTCAATCGTTTGACTTTATGCCCATAGCGGTATATAATAATAACAAATTTTAATTAGCAGGTATTTACTATGGCAGTTGATATGGATTGGTCATCGCTTAACTTCGGTTACAGAAAAACCCCCTACCGCTTCGTTGCAGAATACAAAGACGGCAAGTGGGACGAAGGACGTTTAACCGAGGATGATAAAATTGTTATTTCCGAGTGCGCAGGCGTTTTGCAGTATGCGCAGACGGCTTTTGAAGGCTTGAAGGCTTACACCACTAAAGACGGTAAAATCGTTGTGTTCCGCCCCGACTTGAACGCTGAACGTATGCAGCAGTCGGTTGCAAGGTTGGAGATGCCTACCCTGCCCGACGATATGTTCTTAAAAGCTGTTGAACAGGTCGTTGCGGCAAACAAGGATTACGTTCCCCCCTATGGCAGCGGGGCAACACTCTATTTAAGACCTTATATGTTCGGTTCCTCCCCCGTTATTGGCGTTAAACCTGCGGAGGAATACCAATTCAGACTTTTTGCTACCCCCGTCGGTCCCTACTTTAAAGGCGGCGTGAAGCCCATAACCATCAGGGTTTGCGACTTTGACAGGGCTGCCCCCCACGGCACTGGCCACATTAAGGCAGGGCTTAACTATGCAATGAGTTTACACGCAATCGTTGACGCTCACAATAAGGGCTTTGACGAGAATATGTACCTTGATGCCGGTACCAGAACTTACGTTGAAGAGACGGGCGGCGCTAACTTCCTGTTCATAACTAAAGACGGTAAGGTCGTTACGCCTAAATCCGACTCAATACTCCCCTCGATAACCAGGCGTTCGCTGTGCTACGTTGCCGAAAAGTACTTGGGACTTACGGTTGAACACCGCCCCGTTAAGTTTGAAGAGGTCAAGGATTTTGCCGAGTGCGGTCTTTGCGGTACGGCTGCGGTTATCTCCCCCGTCGGAAAGATTGTGGACCACGGTAACGAGATATGCCTGCCCTCCGGTATGAACGAGATGGGTAAGATTACCAAGCAGTTGTATGATGTATTGACGGGTATTCAGATGGGTACCATTGAAGCACCCGAAGGCTGGATTCACGAGATAAAGTAATAATTAAATATTTCAAACCGCCGTACTTTCCTTTGGGAAAAGTACGGCGGTTTTGTTTTGGAGCAAAAGAAAACGCACGGCGTCAGCCGCGCGTTTTCAAAAAAAGAGAGAATATGAAAAAAGTTTGTGTGAGCAGGTTTAAGTAAATAAAGTCAGGTGATACCACCCTTCCGTTTTATGGCTATATTATAACCTGCCATTGTGTAAAACATATGAAAATAAAATGTTTTTAATGTAAACTTTAGTCGTAATTCTCCTTTTAATTATACCTTAAATCTTTCAAAAATTTTTTCTGCAACGGAGAGTCCGTCTGCTGCGGAGGAGGTTATTCCGCCTGAGTAACCGCTGCCCTCTCCGCAGGGGTACAGATTTTTACAGCTTACGCTCTGCCCGTCTAAACCCCTTACGATTTTTACGGGGGAAGAGAAACGGCTCTCTACACCCGTCATAACTGCCGATGGACTGTCGAACCCCTTTAACCTCTTTGCCATATCGGGTATTGCCTTCTTTAAAGAACTCACTGCAACCTCCGGCAAAAGCTTGTCTAACGGGGCAAAATTTACGCCTGCCGCATAGGTCGGGTTAACTTCGTGGAATTTATCCGACACCCTGTCCTTCTGAAAATCGCCCAGAAGCTGAACGGGCGCCTTGTAGTTAGCACCGCCAAGAGTGAATGCAGCTTGTTCTAACCTCTGCTGGAAGCGCACGCCTGCAAATAAATCATCCGAACCGAAATCCTCGCGCTTCATCTGCACCATTAACGCCGAGTTGGAATTTATTCCGTCGCGGGCATAGTCGCTCATACCGTTGACAACCACACCGCCTTGCTCGCTTGCGGCAGGGATAACCACTCCGCCGGGACACATACAGAACGTGAATACCGTCCTTTCGCCCGCATGGCTGACTAAACTGTAGTCCGCTGCGGGTAGGTATTTTGCAGCTTCACCATACTGGGCAAAAGATATCTCTTTGGAGAGGTGTTCGATCCTCACCCCTACGGCAAAGTCCCTCGGCTCCATATATACGCCGTTTTTATCGAGCAAGTCAAAGGTATCCCTCGCCGAATGTCCTATTGCAAGCACTGCGGCAGATACGGGCAAAAGGCTTTCTTCACCGCTTTTAACGTCTTTAAGTTTTAGGGCAGTCAAGCTTTCCCCCTCTTTTTCAAAGCCGACAAGCTTGGTGTTAAACAGATATTTACCGCCCTGACTTTCAATGTAATTGCGCATTGACTGCAGCACGCCGTACAGCTTATCGCTGCCCACGTGCGGCTTGTTTAAATATAGAATTTCTTCGGGGGCGCCAAAGCGGACAAAGCCTTCAAGCACGTCCGAATTTAAGCCGTCCTTTGTTCTGGTAAGTAGTTTTCCGTCCGAAAAGGCGCCTGCACCGCCCTCGCCGAATTGAACGTTGCTCTCCTCGTTTAAAACTCGGTTGGTGAAAAAATGCGTGCAGCTCTTCTTACGCTCTTCAACTGCCTCGCCACGCTCTATGATTATGGGTTTAAAGCCGTGTTCGACGAGACGCAGAGCGCAAAACAAACCTGCAGGGCCTGCGCCTATCACCGCTACGGTCGGGGGATTGGAGAGCTTTTCATACCTCTTTTCCTCTTCAGTTACGGGGTGGGTTGCACATGCAACCGAGTACAGATAAAATACGTTGCTCTTATTCCTTGCGTCGAGCGATTTTTTAAGGATTTTAAAGTACTTGATTTTGCCCTTTATCTTCTTCTGTACGACTTCAAGCAGGTCGGTTTCGGGGCGATCTACGGGCAGTTTAATGTTGTCTAATCTGACTATTGACATATCATTGCCCCCTTAGTATACTTTGATGAATGCACTGCGCCGCATACATTCCGCTTGCAAAAGCGAAGTGCAGAT
>JBJFAG010000066.1:0-4608 GCA_051887795.1 Candidatus Coproplasma sp.
CTTGGAATAGTCGATCTCGTCCTCGTCGTCCGCCTTGGTGAAGTCGGTTACTGCATAGTAAGCGGTATTGTCGCCCCTGCTTGCACTAAGAGTATCGCCGTAGCTGAAGCTAACCTTCTCACCGCCGAGAACGTAATTAACGTATGCAACAAACTCGTCCAACATTCCGTCAATGTCAATCTTTTTGGGCGTTAAGGTGTAGCTGCCGTTTTCGTTCTTCTTAACCGTGCCGTTGTAGCTGTATTTGCCAACGTACTTTTCCAAAGTTTCGTAACTTTCAGTCTTGGTTAAGTTGTTTTCAAAGAAGAGATACTCCCTTCCGCTGTCAGAGCCGAAGTAGCTTATCGCTTTATCTGAATTTTTCTCGTTATATTCCTTAACGTTGAAGGAATAATCGGTTGTACCGTTAAACCATGCAGAACGCTGGTCGGTAGTTGTTATATTCTTTAACAGCTTGTTTCTGTCTGCAAAATAATCGCTGTCGGAAATCTGGCTGTTGTTGTCACGGTAGTACTGAAGTTCGGTCAACTTGTCGGACTGCTTATCGCTGAAGGGAAGCAAAATATTGTAAACATAACCGTAAGTGCCGTACGTTCCGTTTATCTCGTCGGTGTCATCCTTGGTTGAAGGGCTGTAGAGTATGAACGAGGAATCGGAGATGTTATCCAAAGCCGATTCGAACGAGGAGGTTTCGTCATAGGAAGCAACCTGCTCTTCGTAGATTTTTTCATATCTGCCCTGAACGTAGGTGTAGATGCCGCCCTCTACTGTGGTTATAATCTTCTCCCTGTCCTCTTCAAACAAATCGCTGAACTCTGAGATTATCTGCTGCTGAAGCTGGGATACGTACAAATCCTGTACGTAGATTAAGTTTTCAACTTTGGTATTATCCGTCTCGTTATCACCCAACAGATAATTATTCTTGAGGTAATTTATAAAAGTCGAATAAGCTTTACGGCGAGTGGTGCGGTTGGTACCTTCCAAAGGCTCGTAATCGTCGCCCGCGTCTGCGAGAAGATAGCCTGTATAACCCGTATATACACCGTAATTTTCAGGAATGTAATCCTCATTGAGAGTATCTACGCCCGTGGGGGTAGTGCGGGAAGAGGTACCTGTATAGCTCTCATCCTCATCGGAATTGATATAAACGCTCTCGTAACTGTCCAGAACGCTGTTGATAGAGTAATTTAAAGAATACTTTGCCTGCTTTACTCCCTTTGAATCTTCACCGCCGAGAAGGTATTCATACTTTTCCTTTTCGGTAGTCTTTGCGTTGTATTCGGTAAGAGTAATTTCGCCTGCCTCTACCTTGCTCTTTAAAACGTATACTGTAGCGTACTGGGTAACCGCTGCGTTTTCAACCAGCGCATCGGAGAGCATGTCGAACACCTGAGCATAGGTATAGCCCTGCTGAACATAAGTTGAACCTGAGTTGAGGAAGGATACGATTAAGTCCATCTTGGTGATGGTTTCTTCTTCGATTGCGTCTGCATAGCTGCCGAACTCGGTCTTGAAATCCGAACTTGCCGAAAGGTTTACCGTGGAGACGGTCTGTTTAACATCCTTCTCGTTCAACGTTACGCAGCCGCCTAACGTTGCACCCATAGTAATTGATACGGCCACTGCCGCAACTGCAATCAGTTTGCTTTTAAGTTTCTTCATTGAAAATCCCCTGAATGAGAATTATCGTTATAAAACGATTATCCGTATTATTATATACTATAAAAAGTTTAAAGACAAATTATTTTTAAGTATTTTGGTTAAAACTTAACGCAAATTTCAAAAATTTTGTCATGCCCAGCATCGTTTTGGTCTGCGTTGACTGCGGTCTGAAAACGATTTGAGGTACTTTTGCCATGGAAAGGGTTATCTCCCGCTTGTAATAGTCGATAGCGTGGGTCAGCCTTGCGTCGTGCAGGCTGTTAATCGAAGGCAATTCCAGACAACCGCCCTGGGGGTCAACCGTAATCTTTTTGACGTTGAATTTGGCGGCGTAGCTTTTCAGCACTGCAATAATCAAAAGGTTTAACGCCTCGTCGGGAACGGGGCCGTAGTTGTCCTCCATACTGCGAAGTACCCTCTTATAATCGTCAACAGAACGTATCTCGGCAATCTGCTTGTAGCAGTCCATTCTGCCCGCCTGGCTCTCGATATATCTTTCGGGAATGTAGGCGCCCGTCTTGATATCCAGCTCTGCCGTAAACTGCCTTTCGCCCGATACCTCCTCCTTCAATATCTTGGAGTACAGCTCGTAACCGACCTTATCCATATGCCCGTGCTGTTCTGCACCGAGGACGTTGCCCGCCCCCCTTATCTCCAAATCGCGCATTGCGATTTTAAAGCCTGAACCGAGCTCGGTAAACTGCATTATCGCCTTTAACCTTTCGGCCGCGTCACTCGTCAATACCTTTTCAGGCTTGAACGTGAAGTATGCGGAGGCGAGGCGTGAACCCCTGCCTACCCTGCCGCGGAGCTGGTAGAGCTGGGAGATACCTAATCTGTCTGCGTCAATGACTATTATGGTGTTGGCGTTGGGTAAGTCAATGCCGTTTTCAATTATGGTCGTAGTGACAAGTACGTTTTTCTCACCCCTGTAGAAGGAGAAAACGTTGCCCTCCAAGAGGTTTTTGTCCATTCTGCCGTGGGCGTATACAACCTTGGCTTCGGGGATAATTCTTGTAATCTTCCCCGCAAATTCGGAGATGCTTTCTACCCTGTTATACAGAATAAATACCTGCCCGCCGCGGGTTATCTCCCTCAACACCGCATCCCTTATAAGCGTTTCGCTCTCTTCCACCACGTAGGTCTGAACGGGCAGCCTTCTGCCCGGAGGGGTTGTTATAGTGCTGATATCCCTTATTCCCGAAAGCGACATGTGCAGCGTTCTGGGTATGGGGGTTGCCGTCATTGTAAGACAGTCGATATTGTTTTTTATATGCTTTATCTTCTCCTTATGCTCTACGCCGAACCGCTGTTCTTCATCGAGAATAAGCAGACCTAAGTCCTTGAACTGTACGTCATTGGAGAGAAGGCGGTGCGTGCCGATTATTAAATCTATCTCACCGTTTGCAAGGCGTTTTAACGTCGCTTCCTGCTCTTTAGGGGTTTTGAAGCGGTTGAGCTTTTCAACGCATACCCCGAAGTCCTCAAACCGCTTTACGGCGGTATTGAAATGCTGCTCGGATAAAATGGTGCTGGGACACATGAGTGCGGCTTGTTTACCGCCCAACACACACAGGTATGCGGCACGTAGGGCAACTTCCGTCTTGCCGTAACCCACGTCACCGCACAAAAGTCTGTCCATAACCTTATCCGAACACATATCCCCCTTGATTTCCTCAATACAGGTTAACTGGTCGGGGGTCTCCTCATATTCAAAGGCACCTTCAAACTCGTCCATCATGACGGCGTTTTCGGGGAAGGCATAGCCCCTCCTCTCCTCTCTTTCAGCATAGAGAAGCTTTAAGTCGAAGGCGAGCTTACGAACAGATTGACGCACCCTCTCTTTAACCCTTTCAAACTCCGCACCGCCGATCTTTGACAGGGTGGGATTATCCTCGCCCACGTACTTGGAGAGGACGTCCATCTGCTCAACGGGGACGTACAGCACGTCGCCTTCACGGTAGGCGATTGCGACGTATTCCTTAATGCCGTCCATCGTCTCAATCTTCTGTGTACCCGTAATTCTGCCCACGCCGTGCTTTTCGTGAACGACGTAGTCCCCCACTTCGGGAGCGGAGAACAGATCGCCCCTGCGCTTCTTTATTCGCTTTTGCGTGGTTTTGGTAAAGACGTTACCGCTGCCCACCACTGCAAGCTTTGCATCGTGGAGGATAAAACCCTTTGACAACGCTTCGGACGTCAGGCATACGTGCTGCATTGCATCAAGGCGGTCGGGAAGGGTGTTAACCCCTATATATGCCTCGTGCAACACCTCAACAAGCCTGTCATAATGGTTGACTCCGTCGGTAAAAATCAGCACCCTGTACCCGCCTGAAAGCCAATGCTTAATGTCGTCTGCAAGCAGTGGCACGTTGTTTAAATAGGAGGGCGAAGGAACGTACTTTATATTGTACGTCTTTAACGGTTTGAAAAAGGGTATCTGCGTTGTAAAAGTCTGTAACGCCATATTTAAATATTTGGTCGCACCTTGTGTAAACTGCTCTTCGGTCAGAAATTGATTTTGTGAAAAGCTGCACACCTCGCCACCCGAATACAGCTCCTTAAACCTCTCTGCATGTTCCTTTTCAAGTGCCTTTAACCTGTCGGAAATGGGTTTACATTCTTCGAATATCACAAGCGTTTCGGAGGGCAGAATATCGAAGAGCGTGCGGGCGCAATTTAAGCGGGGATATAAAAAATCCTGCCCCGCAAACGGAACGTTTGCCGAAAGTTTTTCCGTAATGGTTGAGAGAAGCGAGGACATGCGTTTAAACTGCTCGTTGTTCTTACAGGCTTTAGTCTCACCGTTCAGAACAGAAATCAGCCTCTGCCCCTCTTCCTCTTCGATATAGCAGTCTATCGCAGGCATAATTACTACACTGTTGATATCGGGCAGACGCTCACCGCTTGCTATGTCCACAGGAGGCTGGGCCACGGCGGCTCCCG
>JBJFAG010000067.1:0-4571 GCA_051887795.1 Candidatus Coproplasma sp.
GGCTGCACCTTCCTGCCCGATAAAGACATAATTACAAGGTATACAGAGCTTGGTGGAAAGTTATTATCTTTCGGCAGCGATGCGCACAAAGCAGACAGATATTTAGGGAATGCAGATGAACTCAAAGAGTTTTTAAAACAGCTAAAAATTAAAGAACTCTATTACTACAAGAACAGACAGCCGATTGCATATAAGATTTAAATTTAACTATATTTAATTAACCTACTGTACAAAAAATTTATAATAATTTTTACGGCGGAAAAAAATATTATTTTTCCGCTAATTTATTATCAAAATCGCTTTACTTCTTTAACGTAATAAAGTATAATCTCACTAGGTAGGTAAGATTATGAAAAATTCCGATTTACATTTAAACGAACTCTATGAGATAATAGTTAAGATTTATTCCGTTGACGACTGTAGGGCGTTTTTCGACGATTTATGTACATATAAGGAATTGGAGCAGATGGCCCAGCGTGCATATGCGGCAAAGCTTATGCTTGAGGGAAGGACGTATAACGAGATTATAGCTGAAACCGAGATTTCGAGTGCCACGCTTTCCAGAATATCAAGGGCAATTGCTCACGGCAGCGGCGGGTATAAAAAGTTTATCGGTAACGAGGATGAGTAATTATGTCTGAATATAATAGTGAAAATTCCGTTATTCAAGCGCTTGTAACCTTGTATAAGAGTTACGGCTACAAGTTATATAAACCCAGCTGCTTCGAAGAGTATTCTCTCTATCAGGACAACAAAGATTTCCTGATTGGTAAAAACGTAATAGCCTTTTCCGATTTAAGCGGAAGGTTAATGGCAATGCGCCCCGACGTTACCTTATCGCTCATTAAGCACTGTGACCTTAAGGCGGGCGAACTTGAGAAATATTATTATGACGAAAAGGTCTACCGACAGACTGCGGGCGGTAAAGAATTTAAGGAAATAAGCCAGGTAGGTGCAGAAATAATAGGCGCTGTAGACGGTGCAGCCGTGTGTGAAGCGGCAATTTTGATGTGTAAAACACTGTCCTCAATCTCCGACGAATACGTTTTAGACGTATCTCATATGGGCTTTACTGAAGGACTTCTTAATGAATTTAAAGAAGGCAGGAGGGAAGTTAAGGAGTGCCTAAACAATAAAAACCTCCACGATTTTAAAAAACTTGCACTAAAATACGGCTATTCAGACAGATTGGTTTCAGCATTTGAAATTGCTTTGCTATCTGAGGGTAATCCTGAAACTGCACTGTTCAAAGCCGAAGGTGCGGTAATTAATGAACAGATGGCAGATGCCTTAAAAAGCCTTTCAACTCTCTGCCAAAGGCTTATATCGTTTGGTTACGCTGATAAGGTTAAAGTTGATTTTTCAGTAACCAATAATGCTGATTATTACAACGGTGAAGTATTTAACGGATATGTGAACGGCATTGCACACCGAATACTATCAGGCGGCAGATACGATAAACTGATAAATAAATTTTCAAAACCTGGTGGTGCCGTGGGCTTTGCCCTTTACTTGGGCGAACTTGACAGATACTTTTCAAAAGAGAGAGAAGAAGTCGACTATCTCATAATTTATGATGAAAAGAATGCAGACGCTGCATTAAAAAAAGCCGACGAGGTGATTAAATCGGGTTATTCGGTACGTATCTCAAATTGTAAAGATTGTTCTATAAGATACAAAAACCTCATTAACCTTATGAATGGAGAGAGCGAGAATGATTAACATAGCCTTACCTAAAGGAAGATTAGGTGAAAAAGTTTATGCCTTACTTGCAAAGATGGGTTATGGCTGTGAAGAATATTCAAGCGACTCACGCAAGCTAATATTTAAAGATAATGCGGGTAAGGTCTGTTATTTCTGGGTTAAACCTTCAGACGTGGGCGTCTACGTTCAGTTAGGTGCCGCAGACGTTGGAGTTATAGGTAAAGATATCTTAGACGAATATCAACCTGACGTCTACGAACTTGCAGACCTTAACATCGGCAAATGTTCAATGTGCGTTGCCGCTAAATCTGACTGGGTAGACGATACGGCATTACCTTTGAGGGTTGCAACAAAGTTTGTTAACGTAGCAGAAAAATATTTTATTTCCGAAGGTAGAGATATCGAACTAATTAAGCTAAACGGATCGATCGAGCTTGCACCCGTTCTTGGAATATCCGACGTCATTGTGGATATTGTCGAAACGGGAACAACGTTAAAGGAAAACGATTTAAAGGTGTTTAAAAAGATCTTTGACATAAGTGCAAGGCTCATTGCAAATAAAAGCTCCTGCAAGTTTAAAAATGCAGAGGTTAAGGAATTAACAGAAAAGATTAAGAGGGCATAGAAAATAATGCTTGAAATTATTAAATACAACGGTCAGACAGCCGAAGAGCTATTTGGCAAAAGGGAGGAGTTGACCTCCAACGTAGAAAATATTGTAAAAGAAGTTATTGCCGATATTAAGACAAGCGGTGATAGTGCTTTGAAAGCATACTCAGCTAAATTTGACGGTTATAAAGGCGATAGCTTAACCGTAACAGACGCTGAATTTGAAGAGGCTTTCAATTCGCTCCCTGAAAGCTATATTGAAACGCTTAAAGCTTCAATTAATAACATAACACAATTCCACGAAAAACAGCTTAAAAGCGGTTTTGAAATTAATTTAGGGGATAGAATTGTTGGGCAGAAGGTTATTCCTGTAACCCGTGCCGGTCTCTATGTTCCCGGCGGTACTGCGGCTTATCCTTCAACCGTATTGATGAATGCACTGCCTGCAAAGATTGCAGGTGTTAAAGAGATTATCATGGCAACACCTGTAAAGGCAGACGGTAAGGTTAAGGCAGAAGTGCTTGCAGCCGCTAAGCTTTGCGGGGTTGACAAAATATTTAAAATGGGGGGTGCGCAGGCCATTGCCGCTATGGCATACGGTACCGAAAGTGTTCCCAAGGTAGACAAAATTACAGGCCCCGGCAACGCCTTTGTTGCAACTGCCAAAAAACTTGTTTCGGGTGTTGCCTGCGGAATCGATATGGTTGCAGGCCCCAGCGAGATATTGGTGCTTGCCGACGGCAATGCAAAACCTGAACATATTGCTGCAGATATGCTGTCGCAGGCCGAACATGATGCAATTGCTTCAGCACTTTTAATTACTGACAGTCAGGATGTAGCAGAAAAGGTTGTTGAACAACTATTAATTCAGGTTGAAAAGCTTGAAAGAAGGGAAATAGCCTTTAAATCTCTTCAGAACAACTGTAAAATTATTGTTACCGACGACTTGGAAGGTGCTGTTGAACTCTCAAACGAATACGCTCCCGAACACCTTGAACTTGCCGTAGAAAACCCGTTTGAACTGCTTGAAAAGGTTAAAAATGCAGGTTCAGTATTCCTTGGCTATAATACGCCTGAAGCGGTGGGCGACTACTACGCAGGTGCAAATCATACCCTGCCTACAAGCGGTTCTGCAAGATTTGCTTCACCTTTAAGTGTAGAGGATTTTATTAAAACAACTCAGTACGTATATTACAGTAAAAAGGCACTCGATGAAGCGTCGGACGATATAATTTCTTTTGCCAATTCCGAAGGACTGACGGCTCACGCCCAAAGTGTCGCCGTAAGGAGTAAAAAATGAGTAGGTTTTGCGAAGATAAGCTGAACTTAATAGAACCTTACGTTCCGGGTGAACAGCTTAACGATAAAAAGTATATTAAGCTTAACACTAATGAAAATCCCTTTTATCCTTCATCAAGGGCTGTTGAAATTGTAGACAAAAATTTGCTTAATCTTCTAAACAGGTACTCCGATCCTGAAAGTAAACTGCTTAACAAAGCAATAGCAGATCATTATGGAGTAGGCGTTGAAAACGTACTTGCAACGAACGGTTCGGACGAGGCGTTAGCCTTTGCATTCATGGCATATGGAAGCAGGGTTTGCTTCCCTGACGTTACGTACGGATTTTACGAGGTATTGGCTAATTTGTTTGATTGTTCTGCCCAAAAGATTGCCCTAAACCCCGATTTTACTATTAATCCGAAAGATTATTACAATGCAAAGAAAACGGTTGTAATTGCAAATCCAAACGCCCAAACGGGCATAGCGCTGCCTATTGATGAAATAGAGGGGATAATTAAAAATAATCCTGACAATATTGTAATTATCGACCAGGCCTATATTGATTTCGGGGAGGGGAACGCCATTGATTTAATAGATAAATACAAAAATTTACTTGTTATCAATACATTTTCCAAATCCAGATCATTAGCGGGGGCGAGGATTGGCTTTGCCGTCGCAGACAGTGAAATAATCGAAGATTTAAAAAAGGTTAAAAACTCATTCCATCCGTATAACGTAAACAGTATTTCTTCGGCTTTGGCTATTGCAGCTATCGGTGATAAAGAATACTTTGAAAGTTCGGTAAAATGCGTTAAGGAATCTAGAGAAAAACTAACCTTTGATTTGAAGGGTTTAGGTTTTGAAGTGTTGCCGTCTTCTGCAAATTTCGTGCTTGCAAAAAGTCAGAAGATTAGCGGTGAAGAGCTATACCTAAAATTAAAGGATAGCGGTGTATTAGTAAGATATTTTTCATCAAA
>JBJFAG010000068.1:0-19112 GCA_051887795.1 Candidatus Coproplasma sp.
TTGCCAAGCACAAGCGTATATACGATAAACGCATTGACGCCCATACCCGAAGCCTGAGCCAAGGGCATTTTTGCGAGGAACGCCATGAGCAACGTACCCACGATTGCACCGATTGCCGTTGCAATATATGCCGCACCGTAGGAGATACCCATCCAAGACTCGCTGAACATGCCTGCGTTTACCATTAAGATGTAAACCATCGCCATGAAGGTGGTCAAACCTGCGATAATCTCCGTCTTGTACTTCGAACCGCTCTTTGAAATACCGAAGTAGTTATCGATCTTAGCCCATAAACCCTTGTAAGGGCTGGTCTTTACTGCTTCGGCAGCGGGTTCGGAAGCTGCTTCAGAGACCTGTACCGTTTCGGGTACCTGCTCTTCTTTTGTTTCCTGATCCATAATTTTTTCTCCTTAAAATTTTTGTCGATTAATTTCACTTGACTTACACATTATATCACTTTAATTTTACAATTACAAACGTTCTGGCGTGGTTAATTAAAAATTGTCATATAAAATTATTATGGTTAAGTCACCCCACGTACAGAGGGCGGGAACTGCAATTTGCAGTTCCCGCCCGTATGTTTCCTTATTCTATCCGTCGCTGCTTCAGAGCAGAATACAGATTACTCCCCCCTTGCCCTCGTTGACAATACGGGTTATGGCCTTACGCATTTTAGCCCTCGTCTCGTCCTGCATGGCGCAGACCTTGCCGTCCAGCCCCTCCTTTACCATACTGCGGAGCGATTTACCGAACAACGCAGTGTTCCACGTCGTCTGGGGGTCTGTCTCAAACCCGTTCATAATGCCCTTTACCATCTCCTCGCTCTGGGAGGCGTTGCCCATTATGGGGCTGACTTCGCCGTTGACGTCCACCCTAACCACGTGGTAGCTGGGTGCGGTCGCCTTGAGCTTAATGCCTAAGTTGCTGCCCTGTTTTACCAGCTTGGGTTTTTCCAGCGTTAACTCGTCGTCGGTCGGGCAGACTATGCCGTAGCCGTTGAGTTTAGCACATTCAAAGGCGTCTTTGACTTTATCGAACCCGCGCTTGGCGCTTGACGCTGCGGCCACGTAACTCATAAGCGACGTCTCCCCGTCGATGCTTTCCCCTGAAATTTCGGAGAGCATTTCATAAAGCACCCCGTCCTTTAACTCCAGCTCTATAGTGGCGTTGCCCGTTGCAAGCGAGAGGGAGATTGCCGCCTCCCCCTTCCAATACCTGCTGTCCGCAAACGCCCTGTCGAAAAGCGAGCAATCCCGCATGACGTACACGCTTTCGCACGTGGTGCGCACTACGGTTAGCAGTTCTGCTATAGCAGAGCTTTCGGGGGGCATAACCCTTATCCATTCGGGGATTTTTATATCTATCCCCGTCACGGGGAACTGGAACAGCACTTCCTTTAACACCTCGGTCAACTGCTCGCCGTCCGCCTCCTGACAGTTGATTGCCACGACGGGTGCGGAGTATTTAGCCGCCAATTCCGCTTTCAAAGCCTGGGTATCCCTCGATTGGGGGTCGGCGCTGTTTAACACTATCACAAAGGGCTTACCTATTGCCCTCAGCTCCCCAACCGTCCTCTCTTCTGCGGGGATATAACCCGCCCTGTCAATGCCCGTAAACGAGCCGTCGCACGTGACAAGGACGGCTATGGTACTGTGATCGCAAATAACCTTTCTGGTGCCGATCTCCGCCGCCTTAGTAAAGGGCATGGGGGTATCCGACCACATTGTGTTAACCAGCCTTGGCGCACCCCCCTCTTCAAAGCCTTCCGCCCCGTTTACGGCAAAGCCCACGCAATCGATAAGGCGAACGCTCGCCTCTGTACCGCCTAAGTCTACCTTTGCCGCCTTTGCGGGAATAAATTTGGGTTCGGTCGTCATCACCGTCCTGCCTGCGGCAGACTGCGGCAGTTCGTCTACCATTTCAGGTCTCGCCCCGCCTGTTACGTTGGGCAGAACCAACTCGGTCATAAACCTCTTGATAAAAGTCGACTTGCCCGTTCTTACGGGACCTACTACGCCTATATACAGTGCGCCCCCGCACCTGCCCGAAATATCGCTATAAATACTGCTGTCTAACATTGCCTCGCCTCCGTCGGTTTGCGTTACGTATATTAATATATTTGCCGCATACCGATAATATGACAGACTGCTCAAAAAAATGCCACTATCTGTTCAGGCAACGGCACAAAAAAAGCGCCACCGCCCACTTTCAGGCAATGGCGCAATTATATTATTAATATTAATTATGTAAGGGCAATTACTTTAAGGCAAGCAGTTCGCGGTAGTACTCGTCCATCTCCTCTTTGGTCTTGAAGGTTGCAAGGAACATAGTGTCGCCCATTGCGCCCGAAAGCGCCTTGGGTACCCTGCCGACAACCTTTACATTATAGCCGAATTTATCCCTTATATCCTGCTCCATATAGGTATAATTCTTACCGTCACGCCTGCCGCAGAAGGCACAGTAATACTTTTCGCCCGTAGCAACCAGGGTGGAATCGTATGCAATCATATCCGCCCATATCTTATAGACGTCGGTGGAGTTTGCATAGTTCATCATATCGGGGGAGATACCGCCCGAAGGCCTCATATTTACCTCTAAGGCTACGACCTCGCCCTTCTTGCCTATGCGCTGATCGCAGGTAAGGCGGAAGAACTCGAAGTGAACAAAGCGGGACTTAACCCCGAATGCCTTCAATACCCTTCTGCCCGCATCCCTGACGTCGTCGAAGGGCTGGTTCAAAATATAGAAGATGGAGCTGTCGCCTGTGTTAACCACGTCCATAAGCGAGGTGGGGGTGACGTTGCCCGTCTCGAAGATGGGTTCGCCCTTGCTGTTTACGATAGCGTCGTAGGAGTTGACTTCTGCCGCAATAAACTCCTCCATTATGTAGGAGACGGGGAGCTTATTTTCAAAGAAGGCCTTAAGCTCGCTATCGGAAGATATCTTGTGCGTATCGTTTGCACCGACGCCGTTGTCGGGCTTGACGATTACGGGATAGCCGACCTCTTTAATAAACTTTTTGCACGTCTTTTCATCCTTGGCAATGCAGTACTTTGCGACTTTAACCCCTGCCTTTTCGTAGTACTTTTTCATCTTGGATTTGTACTTTACCTTGGGCATATCCTCTGCCTTAAAGCCGGAACAGATATTAAAGTCGCTGCGGAGCATTGCATCTCTTTCAAGCCAGTATTCGTTATTGCTCTCCAGCCAGTCAATCCTGCCGTAGCGGAACGTGAAGAACGCAACGGCACGGTATACCTCGTCGTAGTTTTCCAGCGAGGAGACCTTGTAATATTCGGTCAGGCTGTTCCTTAAGTTTTCGGTAAGGTTAAAGTATTCGCAGTCGCCTATACCTAAAACGTTGAAGCCGTTGTTCTTTAATTCCCTGCAAAAGCGCCAGTAAGTGTCGGGGAAGTTGGGTGAAATAAATACAAAATTTTTCATAAGTAATCCTTTTTTTAATATATTCTAATCTCTAAATTCGATTATTCTTCTAACAGTATCGCCATAAAATACGGTATCTCTTTTTCCCAGGTAGCCTCGCAATGGGTTCCGCCGGGGATTATGCGGGCGGTGACGTTAACGCCCTTGCTGCACAAAATTGCAAACGTCTCGCCGAAAAGCGCCATCTGCGGAAGGTGGTTTTTAAACTCCTTGGTGCCGTAGTCGGTGTACAGCCTTGTATCCCGCCTGAATTTCGCCTTTGCGATAAAGGAAGGCACCTCCCCCTCCTGCACCCATAGACTGGGCGAGAGGGCCGCACCCCTTGAAAAGTATTTACCGTAATCGGTTAAGGCATATATGGTCATCAACCCGCCCATGGAGCTGCCTGCAATGAAGGTGTGTTCCCTATCGGAAAGCGTGCGGAAATTTCCGTCAACCCAACCTTTAAACTCACCCGTCAGCCAGTCCATATATTTTTTGCCACGGCCTTTAATCTTCTGGCCGTGAAAGTTAAAGCTTACGGGGGAGTACTCCGAAAGTCGGCTGTTACCCTTATGGTTGCACTCCACGGCGGCGACAATTACAGGGGTGTTGGTGTAATCCAGATAATCCGAAAGCCCCCAGCTCTTGCCGTAGGTCGCCTCCTCGTCGGAGAAGAGGTTATGCCCGTCGAACATGTAGAGGACGGGGTATCTTTTATTATCCCTGTCATAGCCTACGGGCAGATAGATATATGAAGTTCGCTCATCCTCTCCGGAAAGAGCGGGAATTTTAACCTTGTTACGTATTACCATAATCTTCTAATGCTATAAATCAGCATATAGCTTTTAATTCAGCGAAAGCCTTGGCAGGGCTTAATCGCAATATATTTGCGGGGTAATTAAATGTTTGACTCTATAAACTCGACGATATCGTCCTCGACAAGTGGAGCGCAGTCGTCGTTTAAAATTTCGTGGCGATAGCCCTCGTACAGCGTCATAGACACGTTTTTGCCGTAATCGCTCAGCTTATCGTATAGCTTTATAACACCTTTGCCGTAACCGCCTACGGGGTCATCCTTACCCGAAACGAGCAGAAGTGGCAGCTTGTCGTCAATCGCCTTGACGGTGCTGTTTTTGCACGCCTCGTTGATTATTGAAAACAGTCCGTAAAACGCGTTGCAGGTGAAGCGCACTCCGCATAGCTCGTCGGCAATATATCTGTCCACGTTTTCCTTGTTAACGCTCAGCCAGTCGTACTCCGTCCTGCCCTCAAAGCGTTTATTGTAGGCGCCAAAGGCAAGGTTGTTAATAAAATTACTTCTGTGTCTCCAGCCCTTGAAGGCCGCAACCGTGCGGGTTAAAAACTTTGCGGTACCCGTCAGCGCACCGCTCATAAAGCCCGTACCCATAATGACGGCGCCTGCAAGCTCTTTGCCGAAAATCGTTATATACTTACGGCAGAAGAAAGAGCCCATGGAATGTCCCAGCACGAAGTAGGGAACGCCCTGATATTTATCCCGCACTATCTCGGTAAGCGAGGCAATATCCGAAAGTATGGGAGCATACCCCTTCTGGTCGGCCATATAACCTAAATCATCCTTATCCTGTGCCGTCTTACCGTGTCCCAAGTGGTCCTCGGCGCAGACGGTTATGCCAAGCCTGGCAAGCTTTTCGCCAAACGGTGCGTAGCGGTAGGCGTATTCAGCCATGCCGTGAATTATCTGCAAAACCGCCTTACACTCGCCTTCGGCATGCCATATGCATGCATGAACGTTGTGTTTCCCATCCGATGACGGATAATAAATCTCTTGCATAAAGCCCCCTTAATGCATATAAGTTTATTTAAGCAATTGTAGCACAATTCTTTACATATTGCAACCATTATATAAAACTTTCAGGTAAACGTTTACGACAAGTTTACTTTTTTGAAATAATCTTTTTCAGTCCTTTAAACAGGTGGCCGTTGCAGGCGAGCAGGAACCCCTCTGCCTGAGCGCTGTTGAAATTGATAAATTGCAGCATAGATCTGAGCCTCAACCACTCGAACATTGCCGTCTTTGTAGGGTCTTTGGAGTGTTTGCATATCTTAATAGCCAGCCCGAACGCCTTGGCAAACAGACCCTTGCAATACCCGAGGTCCTCCGCCTGCATATCCAGCGTCGCCTCCATTCCCTTGTATGGCCTGACGGGCTGAATATCTTCGGTTATATGTGAGGAGTAATAGCTTTCATAGCCTATCTTCTCCCCGTTAAATACGGCATATTGGCAGCCCTTTGGAAGATTGTCTTCAGTTATCTCCACCGCGCCTTTGAACAGAGAACGGTTGCAGTCGGTGTTAATGCTCACCTCGTACTTACCCCCTGCAACGTAGCGGGAGTTTTCGCTGTCCCACACCCTGAAGGCGTATTCGTCAAAGGGCAGGAACACCTCTTTTGACTCCCCCGCCTGTAAAAATACTTTACCAAACGCCTTTAGCTCGAACGGGCTGTTTTCAAGATTACGGGGCGCCTTAACGTAGACCTGCGGCACCGTTGCCCCCGCCATATCCCCTGTGTTTTTAATAGTCAGCCGCACACCCGCGCCGTTTACTTCAAAATTACCGTACTCAAATTCCGTGTAGGAAAGGCCGAAGCCGAAGGGATATTTAACCTCCTTTTCAAAGGCGGTATAGTATTTGTAACCCACGTATATCCCCTCTGCATAGTCGGATTTCAACGCGTGAGAGGAGTAGACGTCTGCACACGCCTCCTGCCCGTCGGCAATTAAATAGCTCTCCGCAAGTCTGCCTGAGGGGTTAACCTTACCCGTCAGAATGTTTACGGCGGCCGCCGCACCCGACTGCCCTGCAAGGTTGGCAAGCAGCAGTGCGGAAACTCCCTCATCCCAATCGGTTAAAACGCAGCTTCCGCAGCAGAGAACGGCAACGAGCTTTTTATTGAGTTTTGACAGCTCCTCAATCAATTTAATCTGGGCAGGGCTGATTTTAAGCGTCTTTCTGTCAAGCCCCTCCGCCTCGTCCCGCCCGTCGAGACCGATACAGACGATTAACGTTTCAGCCTTACGGGCAAGCTTTAAGGCTTTATTTATAAGAGTTTTATCTACCCTTCCTCTGCGCTTATACCCACGGGAAAAGCCTATAAAATCCAGCTCGCTCGCCTTGATTGCCCCCAACATATTATCCATCGAAGTGGGGTTAACCTTGGAAGAACCCTCCCCCTGGAAGCGGGGGTTTATGGCAAAGTCGCCGAAGAGCGCAACCCTCTCCCCACTCTTTAGCGGCAGGGCGTTATCGTTTT
Organism: Candidatus Coproplasma sp.; assembly: GCA_051887795.1. Taxonomy (GTDB): domain Bacteria; phylum Bacillota; class Clostridia; order Christensenellales; family Borkfalkiaceae; genus Coproplasma. The sequence continues at coordinate 6,722 of JBJFAG010000068.1, forward strand.
TTAAAAGCACCATACTCTGCTCGGCAACCTGGCGGGCAAAGTCGTTATGGGCGGCATAGTCCACCTCTTTTGCCTCAATCTTCTGCGATTTTACCGCAAGCTGACGGATATGCAGGACGGCTTTGTCAACGGCTTTCTCTCTCAGCCTGCCCTCTTTGACGGCCTCTATTATCTCTTTTTCACTCATAAGGCAGACGGGCATCTCCAGATCGGCACCCGCTTTCAGGCTCTCTACCCTGTTAAAGCTTCCGCCCCAGTCGGAGACGACTAAACCGCCAAACCCCCATTCCCCCCGAAGTATGGTGGAAATAAGCGTCTTATTCTCGTTACACGGCACGCCGTTCAGCTTGTTGTAGGAGGTCATAACGGCACCCGCGCCGCCATCCTTTACAGCCATCTCAAAAGCGGTTAAATAGCACTCCCTCAACGTCTGCTCGTCAACCCTGCTATCGTAGAACATGCGGGCATATTCCCTGCTGTTTACGGCAAAGTGTTTAATGCAGGCCGTAACGCCCGTACTCTGCACGCCGCTGACAAAGGCGGCGGCTAACCTGCCTGAAAGGTAACAGTCCTCAGAATAGTATTCAAAATTCCTTCCGCATAGCGGGCTGCGCTTTACGTTAATGCCCGGGCCCAACAGCATCGATACGCCCATAAAAGCCGCTTCCCTGCCGATATGCTCGCCGAGCCTGTTTACCAAATCCACGTCAAACGAGCAGGCCGCCGCCGAAGCCGTGGGGTAACAGGTTGCAGGCAGGGAGCGGGAAGTCCCCGTATGGTCGAAACTCTTCCTCTGCACCCTCAGCCCGTGCGGCCCGTCCGAAAGCCGAACGGAGGGCATTGCAATATCGCTGCATTCAGCCGTCTGCCAGAAGCTTCTGCCCGTAACAAGCGGAGCCTTCGTCTCAATATCAAGTTTTTTAATCCCGTCCTCAACTCTCATCTTCTCACCCTTTTATTAAATTCTACCACTTTATTTGCACTTTTGCAATACTCAGTGAATACATATTATAATAATAGTGCTGATAATTTATTAATTTTTAATGAATAATTATAAATTGTTAACCAGCCTTTCTGCATAAACGCAAAAAATTTTTTAATAAATTTATAAAAAACAGTTGACAAAAGGGGAAATGGGTATTATACTTTTAACAATCAATTCAAAGCTTTAATGCGTTAAAGCAAAAACCGTTGATGCAAAAAGTTATGGTATTTCGTGCGCATACAGAGAAGTCGGGAAGGTGAGAGCGACAGCACGCAGGGTGCCAGATGGGTTGCAGAGGGCGAACGACAAAGATTATTCAAGTATCGTTCGACGAGAAGGTTAGCGTAAGTAACCGGGGGAATGTCAGTTCCCTGCAAAGAGTGCGGAAGATATTTTCCGAAACAAGGTGGCACCGCGGATGCTTAAAAATCCGTCCTTGACAACGTATATTTGCGTTGTCATTTTTTTATACTTAAACTAAAATAAAAAATTAGACGAAACTACCCTCAACGCTGATTTCTTGAATGAAACCTTTATTTTGTCGGCGTTGAGACTGAGTCAATCTATTCAAGACGCCTTGCGGTTATAAGCTGGAAAATTCAAAGAGAAAGTTGTGGGAGTTCTTGCAGCTGTACACGGACGTACAGCAAAAGGACTACCGCAGGTTTATCAAAGAATTTTTCGCTTAGAACAATTAGCGGTGGGGGTAGTTTCGTCTACACGGGTCAACCCCAAAGGAGAAAACAATTATGACAAACAAAGTTCCCTACAAAATTTACTTAAACGAAGACGAGATGCCGACCCGTTGGTTAAACTTAAAGGGTTTTATGAAGGAAAAACCTGAACCCCTTATCAATCCCGGCACGGGTAAGCCCTGCACGGCTGACGAGCTTAAGGCAGTTTTCTGCGACGAGCTGGTTGCCCAGGAGCTGAACGCAACCGACAAATATATCGACATTCCCAAGCCCATTTTAGACTTCTACAAGCTGTACAGACCCAGCCCCCTTGTTCGTGCCTACGGTCTTGAAAAGGCGCTGGACACCCCCGCTGAAATCTACTATAAATTCGAGGGCAACAACACCTCGGGTTCACATAAACTCAATTCGGCTGCGGCGCAGATTTACTACGCCAAGGCCCAGGGTTTAAAGGCAGTCACCACCGAGACGGGTGCAGGCCAGTGGGGTACCGCACTCTCCATGGCGGGTGCATTCTTCGACATGCCCGTCAAGGTATTTATGGTTAAAGTTAGCTATGAGCAGAAGCCCTTCAGGCGCAACGTTATGAACGTGTACGGCGCAGACGTCGTAGCCTCTCCCTCCACTACGACCGAGGCGGGCAGGCGTATACTTGCCGAACACCCCGACACGGTAGGCTCGCTCGGCTGTGCCATCTCCGAGGCGGTAGAAGCTGCCGCATCCGACCCCACTCACTCCACCCGCTACGTCTTAGGCTCCGTACTTGACCAGGTCCTTTTGCATCAGTCGATTATCGGTTTAGAGACAAAGACGGCGCTCGACAAAATCGGCAGAAAGCCCGACATAATCGTAGGTTGTGCAGGCGGCGGCTCCAACTTAGGCGGACTTATAGCTCCCTTTATGGCTGAAAAGCTTGAAGGCAAGTCTAACCCCGAAATCATTGCAATCGAACCCGCTTCCTGCCCTTCGCTTACGAGAGGCACCTACCGCTACGACTTCTGCGATACGGGTAAGATCTGCCCCCAGGCGAAGATGTACACCTTGGGCTGCGATTTCATACCCAGCGCAAACCACGCAGGCGGCCTGCGCTACCACGGCATGAGTCCCATACTCTCCAAGCTGTACCACGACAAGCTGATGACGGCAAAATCCTACATTCAGTCGGACGTATTCGAAGCGGCTGTAATGTTCGCCCGTATCGAAGGCACGCTCCCTGCACCCGAATCCTCACACGCCATAAAGGGTGCGATAGACGCGGCGTTAGAGTGCAAAAAGACGGGTGAAAAGAAAGTCATCGTATTCGGTCTTACGGGTACGGGTTACTTCGATATGAAGGCTTACGACGAGTACCTCGGCGGTAAGATGACAGACTATATCCCCAACGATAAGGAGATAGGCGTTGAGTAATTAAATCCAAAATAATACGGGAGAGAACGCTCGGTTCTCTCCCGTTTTTTATCTGTTGAGTGCGCAATATTGCTTACTTAACGTAGTAGACGTAGTTTTCCTTTCTGTCCCTTTTAGCGGGCTGAGGGCAGTCGGGGTAGCCTACTATGCAGTGGCCTATACCCTCCAAATCGCCCTCTATGCCGAGGGAAGCTAAAATCTCCTTGCCCTCCTGACTGTCGAAAACCTCCCTTGCGCGGTGTATCCAGCAAGCGCCCAAGCCTAAGGCGAAAGCGGCGTTCATAAGGTTGCCCATAACGAGGGAGCCGTCGTAGACGTGGGTGTTAACGTTCCTGTCCGCAAGCACGACTAAAACGGCTGGCGCACCGTAGAACGGGTCTATAGAACTGCCCATAACCTTTGCGTTAAGTGCGGAGAGCTTATCGCGCAGCTCTTTGTTGGTTACGGCTATTATCGTGGGCGACTGCCTGTTCATACCCGTCGGGGCGTTCATACCTGCCTCTATTATCGTCTTTAAAGTCTGCTCGTCAACGGGGGTATCTTTATACTTTTTTATGCTTCTTCTTTGGGTTAAACACTCTATTGCATCCATTATAAATCACTCCTTTTTTTGAAATAATTTTATAGCGGTTTTTGCGCAAAGTCAAGGGCGGACGGTGAATTTTCACCGTCCGCCCCCATTTAATTTTTGTAATTAAGCTTATGCGCCCTGGCTCTCGCCTGTGATTTCAAACTGAACGTTTGTAAATTCAACGGCGAATCCCCTGTTTGCAAATAAGCAGAGGTACATATAATCGTTATCTCTTGCAACAAAGTCAAAGTCGGTATAGGTCTTTGTAAACGTGTTAGTGCCATCAGCAAAGGTTACGACAACCGTCTGACCCGTTCTGGTTATGGAGACGTCGTACTCCTGACCGGCTGTACAGGTAGTGGTATTGCTCACTTTGGATAAAGCTGTTGCCGAACTGCGGCTCCAGATAGCAGAGGGCGCAGCAGTATCGTTAGTTATAAGTCCTGCAGCAACGTAATTTGTTGAAAGCGAAGCATCATAAGTATCGATTAAAATATCGTCACGGAGCATCATTCCGAAGCCTGCCTGCTTAACGGCGCCAACTGTATTAACCTTGATATGTGCAGACGCGGTGAAGTTATCGTTTATGGAAATTTGTATAAACGCCGCCCCAAAGCCGTCGCTCTTACTTTCGAACTTACTCTTTTCAATACTCGATAACGAGAACGTGCCATTATTATATGAAACGGCGTGTTCAGTAATATAAGTACCGCCGAGGTTACCCATTGCCGTCTTATACCAATCGGTGGTGGTTGTACCCGTAGTAGTCGTTGCAATAATTTTATCCTCGTTTGATTCGGCGTTAAAAGGCGTGTAGGGAGTTTTAACAAAAGACAGGTTGACTGCCCCTATATATTCAGCATCCTTGGTAGGTGCAACTATTTCGTCCTTGACGTGAGCAGCTAAACCGCAGGTAGTTGACTTTAATGCGTTAGCAAACTGATATGCAACCATCTTTGCACCGTACTTGTTGATGTGCGTATCGTCTCTGCCGTCGGGCGTTTCGCTGCCGTCAAGCGTTGCCTTAACGTCACCTGCATACGTGGTGTGTGCGTGGTAGTAAATTGCGTTAGCGTTGTCAGCTTCGTATACTGCTTTGGTTAAAGCCGTTAAATCGACGACCGCCGTACCCGTCTCCTGCCCTAACTGCTTGATAGCTTCGGGATAGTTGCCGTCCTCGGTTATATGTGCTTTAGAGCCTTCATAGTTGCCGTCGGAAGCATATCTTACGATAGGCGTGCAGAGAATGGGCGTAGCTCCCTTATCGGTTGCCACCTTGATATACTTTTCATACAGAGTCCATTTGAATGAAGTACCCTTTGAGGTCGTTTCAACGTCCTTAGTGCCGTTGGGGTCGGTAAACCTTGCAGGCTCTGCACTCTTCTCGTCGTTGTGACCGAAACCTATAATAAGGTAGTCGCCCTCCGAAATAGAGCTTGTAAGCGTGGTGTAGTTAGCCTCGGTCAAAAAGCTCTTGGAGCTTCTGCCTGAGATGGCGAGGTTGACTATCTGGCTGCTCGTTACGTTTAAGTACTCTGCAAGCTGTGTGCCGTAGCCGTACCTGGGCAGATAATAATTATCGCTGAAAGAGCAGACCGTAGAGTCGCCGACAACGTATATCTTATTGCTTGCAGGCAGGGGCGTGGAAGCCTGAGGTTCGTCCGTTCCGGGGTCTTCAGTACCAGGGTCTTCGGTGCCGGGGTCTTCGGTGCCAGGATCTTCAGTACCAGGGTCTTCGGTTCCGGGGTCTTCGGTGCCAGGATCTTCAGTGCCGGGGTTTTCGGTTCCGGGGTCTTCGGTGCCGGGGTTTTCGTTACCGGGCTCTTCCGTGCCGGGTTGCTCTTCGGGGATTTCTATCTTAATGTTGTTGTTACAGCCGAAGCACAACGTACCTGCCATTAAAAAGGACAGCACAATAGGGATAAGTCTTTTTACCTTCATTTCATTTTTCTCCTTATCAATTTAATTATTTACGATTTTAATTTAAGCAAAGTACTCTATGATTATTGCATAGACGTAGATTCCGCTGCCTGCCGAACCGAGCTTGTAGGTTCCAGCGGAGGAAATATCCTGCGTGGTTAAGCTCTGGCTTCCGTTTGCCGCAAACGAGGTTACGACGGCGTTGGACGAATCGACGAGATTGAGAGTTCTGTCGGATGAACCCGAAGACTTTGCAACGACAGTTATTTTGCAAGCCCCATCAACCGAAAATTCAATATACCTGCCGCTGTTGAACGAAGCGCTGCCGCCCATCGACACGTATTTTGATACACTGTAATCTGTTCCGCTGTAGTTGAACGAAGCCGAACCCGACTTAACGTCTACCGCTTTACCCGAAGCGCCTACAATACTAAACTGCGTAGGCGAGGCGTCTTCACCCACGTCGACTAACCCTGCGCAGGCAACCGTAGACGTGATAGTCGCAACGTCCATTGTCGAAGGGTCGAACCTTATAACCTTTACGGGGCTTACCCTGTTGGCGTCTATCAACTCCTCGACGGCCTTTTCAGCCGTTACCAGATCGTTATAGTTTGTCACCGCAGACCTGTCGTCTACGTTCAGGTTGTTATATGCCGCACGGGCCGCTTCGCACTCCTCGCCTATTTGCTGGTAGTTGTCCTGCGTTATAGTCTTTGCGGAGATTGCGGAGATCATTGTTACAACCTCTGCGGGGTCGGGATACTGCCTGTCGGGGTTGGTTACGTTTATAGTTTTAAACAGGCCTTCTACAGCCGCAACCGACGTCTTAGACATGAGGTTAGAGGGGTCTACATACGTTTCGGGATTGCCCACCGAGGACACGAAGTCGAAGTACTCCTTGCCGTCGTTGTGCTTTTCGTCCTTCATGCTGATAATGTTTTCGGCAACCTTAGCAGCCGTGACGAACGCACCGTATTTATTGTAATGGGTTGCCTCTATACCCGTATAGCCGAGCGAACCGTTGCCGTAAGTCGTATCATAGCCAGAAGGCCAGGCGCCCGTTAACTCGTTGGGCTTTAACGCCATAAGGTAGTTTGCATAAGTAGACGTAGCCGTCTCCAATATGGTCTTAGTCTCTGCAAACAGGTCTATGAGCAGACAGTCCTCTTCTTCGGCAAGCTGTCTTACCGCCTGAACGTAGGCAAAATTATCGCCGTGCAGACCTGGACCGCCGACTATTTCGTTGCCAGAGAACTTAACCCTTGCAACGGGGGTTACGAGTACGGGAACAGCTCCCTTCTCCCTTGCAAAGTCGATATACTGCTTAAGGTACCATTTATAAGTACCGCTTCCGTAAGCGTAGTACTCACTGCCGTATTTAGCCGTTTCGGCGAGCGCCTTCGTCTCCTCTGCGTCGGTTGCGTACTGAGTGTACGCCTCAGGCAACGTGGTTGTGGAAACCTTAGTTGCGGGAGTTGTGGGATATATTCCGTTTACAGGAGTACCGAGAGGTACCATTCTGTCGTAGATTGTGGTGTAATTAGTAGAAGCGCTTGATATAAGCTTTGTGTCGTCGTCGTTATGGCCGAACTGTATAAAGAGATAGTCGCCCTCGGAGATATCGTCGCCAATGGAGTTGCCGTTATTCTGGGTGAAGGAATAATTGCAACCCTCGATATCGTAAAGTCTGCCCTCGTTTATGAACGAACGGGAGCTTCTGCCGCCCTGAGCGCAGTTGACAACCGTTAGATTTTCACCTAAAAATTCGCTTAAATACTGACCCCAGCCGCCTATGTACTGGTTGTCCTCATAGGTCTTTACGGTAGAGTCGCCTGCAAGGAAAATTTTGTGTGAAACGGTAGTGACTTCTTCACCCGTTCCAGGGTCTGACGTTCCTGGGTCGTCCGTTCCAGGGTCTGTAGTACCGGGGTCGTCCGTACCGGGCTCTTCAGTGCCTGGATTATCCGTCCCGGGTTCTTCGGTACCGGGGTCGTCCGTACCGGGCTCTTCAGTGCCTGGATTATCCGTCCCGGGTTCTTCCGTACCGGGGTTTTCAGTACCCGATTCGGGGGGTTGGGGCGTTGAGCTGCAGCCGAAAAACAACGTGCCTGCTAAAAGAAAGGACAGCACAACGGGAACAATTCTTTTAACCTTTTTCATTTCATTTTTCTCCTTATCATTTACCGAAAGACAGAACCTCGTCGAGCAAAAACTGCTGAACGAGGACCCCTCGGATTTATTTCCCTTTCCTTTGTACCAATTATAATAAATATCCACCCGAATGTCAATACCTCATTTTCGGGTGGATTTAGCACTAAATCGGGTATAAATCAGTTGAGTATAACGTCCTTAAGGCTCTCGTATTTCTCTAAAGCTGCCGCCCTTAATTCGTCGGTGTCGAAGCTGCCCGAAAACGCCTCGTCCGAAATCGCCTTAGCCGTAAAGATTGCCGAAACAGGAAAACGCAGGTTCTTAAGTTCGGTTAAAATTCTGCCGCTCTGGCGGGTACCCATAAAGTCGCCCCCGCCCCTTATCTGCAGGTCTGCCTCCGCAATGGCGAAGCCGTCGGAGTTGTTTTTAACGACTGCAAGGCGTTCCCTCGCCTGGTCGGTCTGGCTGTCGGAGAGCAGGAAGCAATAGCTCTTTTCACTGCCTCTGCCCACCCTGCCGCGCAGCTGGTGCAGCTGGGAAAGCCCGAACATATCGGCATTGTAAATAACCATAATGGTTGCGTCGGGTACGTCTACGCCCACCTCTATAACCGTGGTGGAGACAAGGCAATGCAGCTGTTTGGTGCGGAAGGCCTCCATCACCTCTTCCTTCTGCTTGTCCTTCATCTTGCCGTGGAGAAGCCCTATCTTAAGACGTGGCAACGCCTTTTGCAAATCCTCGCAAAGCTCCGTAACCGAAGTTGCGGTACCCTCGTCGTCGCCCTCGATTTTGGGGCAGACGAAGTAAGCCTGTCTGCCCTGCTCTGCCTGCTGTCCTATCCAGTTGAGCATATCGTTATACCTGTTGCTCTTTACGATAGACGTGGATATATCCTGCCGCGAACGGGGTTTTTCCTTAATGGTGGTTATGTCCAGATCTCCGTAGAAAACGAGCGAAAGGGTACGGGGTATGGGCGTTGCACTCATAACTAAGCAATCGCAGTTTACCCCTTTTTCAGTCAGCGCGGAGCGCTGGGCAACGCCGAAGCGCTGTTGCTCATCGCATACTACCATAGACAGGCATTTAAACTCCACGTCCTTCTGAATTACGGCGTGAGTGCCGCATACTATGGAAATAGTGCCGTCCTTCAACCCCTTTTTAATCTCCCGCTTCTCTGCGGCGGTAGTTGAACCCGATAAAAATCGCACCTCATATTCGGGGAAATACTTTTTAATCTGAGAGGCATTCTGGCGGGCAAGCACCTCCGTAGGGGAGAGCATAACCGCCTGAAAACCCGATTTAACCGCCATATATATGGCAGTTAACGCCACTGCGGTCTTACCGCAGCCCACGTCGCCCTGGATAAGGCGGTTCATAGTCTTAGGCGAGCGGAGATCTGCAAAGACCTCCCTGACGGCACCCTTCTGCCCTTCGGTGAACTCGAACGGGAAACGGTGACAAAACTCGGCTATATCCTCGCCCGTAACGCTGTAGCGGTTGGTACGCACGACCTCCCTGTCGCCCTTTATAATCTTGAATGCAGAGACGAGCAGGAAGTATTCCTCAATGGCGATTCGCTCCCCCGCAACCGAAATCTCCTGCTCGGTGTCGGGAGCATGCACCCGTATATATGCCTCTCTTAATGGAGTCAAACCGTATTTTCTCTGTAGGGGGTAGGGTATTTTACTTGAAATATCCAACCTGGTAACGCCCTGCTGAACCGCCCTTCTCACGTCGCCCTGGGAGAGGGTACCCGTAAGCGGATATACGGGGATAATGCCCTTAAGCCTTGTAACCTTATCCGCCCTTTCGAACGTGGGGTTGACCATTGAAGCCCCCATACCGTACCTGTTTTGTACCCTGCCGTAAAAGAGGTATTCCTCTCCGTTTTTGAGTTTTGAAGCGACGTAGGGCTGGTTAAACCAGATAGTCTGGAACAGGTTATTCCCCTGTCTGCACATCGCCTTTACGTAGGGGCGGCGGGAGTAGTTGTTGGCCTCTACGCTTATCACCTCGCAGTTTACCAGGGCATAGGCGTTATGGCGAAGCTCGGTTATAGAGTTGACTTTGGTTAAATCTAAATAGGCACGGGGAAAGAGCCTGACTAACTCCTCAACGGAGTGTACGCCAAGCTTTTCAAACTGCTTCTCCCTCGTATCCGAAATGTATTTAAGTTGAGTCAGCTTCATTTATTTTACCCTTAAAATAAAACGGGGAACCTGACGGCTCCCCGAAATATTTACAAAATATTATTCTAAGCTTACTATATAATAGTATACGGGCTGACCGCCGAAGTGGAAGTCTACGTCACAGTCGGGGAAAGCCTCGCCAACCTTGTCGGCAAGCGCCTGGGCCTGCTCCTCTTCAACGCCCTCGCCGTAGTACAGCGTAATCATCTCATGCTCGCTGTTCTTCATTGACTTGATGAGCGAGAGGGTTACCGTTTCAATATCGCTGCCCTTTGCTAAGATCTTCTTGGAGTTGAGGCCTATTATATCACCCTGCTGAAGCTTGAAGCCGTTCATCGTCGTATTGCGCACCGCATAGGTTACCTGACCTGCCGCTACGTTATCTATCGCATGCGTCATATTAGTCTTATTTTCGGGTACGCTCTCTTCAGGGTTGAAGGCAAGCGCTGCCGCAAAGCCCTGAGGCACGTTCTTGGTGGGTATAACGTGAATGGTGCGGTTGTTAACCAGCCCCTTAGCCTGTTCAGCCGCAAGGATAATGTTGGAGTTGTTGGGGAATACGAATACGTTGGAAGCGTTAATCTTCTGTACCGCATCTGCAATATCCTGGGCGGAGGGGTTCATAGTCTGGCCGCCTTCGATTACCCTGTCGACCATGAGGTCTTTGAATATCTCGCTCAGGCCTTCGCCTGCGCAGATGGCGAGCATGCCCATCTCCTTCTTCTCGGCCTCCATCTTCTTCTTGAGCTGACGGTTCTCTTCAAGCATGTTCTCAATCTTAATCCTGTCAAGCTCGCCAAGCTCCAACGCATAGGTCAATGCAATGCCGGGGGTATTGGTATGGACGTGTACTTTAATAAATTCCAGATCGCCTATACAGATAACGCTGTCGCCAAGGCCCATGAGCTTTTCCTTAAGCTTATCTATATCGGCAAGCGTCGTCTGCGGCTTTAAGTTAATTACGAAAAATTCCGTACAATATGCAAATTCGATATCGCCTAAATCTAAGTTGATGATATCGGAGTTATCGTCGAAATCGGGTTCCTTAACACTCTCCTGAGCCTCGGTGGGCATGGAGTCGGTGCCGATATCCTCACCCGTGATTGCAGCGAGGAAGCCCCTCATAATGGTCATAAGACCCATACCGCCCGAGTCCACAACGCCCGCCTTTTTCAATACGGGCAGAAGTTCGGGTGTCTGCGCCAACGCCTCGTCGCCGACGGCGATTAACGCCTTTAAAAATTCACCTACGTCTTTATTCTTGGAAGCCAGCTTGGAAGCCGATTCGCTCATAAGCCTGACAACCGTAAGTATGGTACCTTCCTTGGGGATTGAAACGGCGGAGTAGGCTACCTTCGTGCCGTTTTCAAGCGCCTTGGCAAAGGTTCTTGTATCAAAGTTCTCCTTACACTCCCGAAGTACTGAGCAGATGCCCCTGAATATCTGGGAGGTTATAACGCCCGAGTTACCTCTTGCACCCCTTAACGCACCCTTGGAAACGCTATCGCAAATTTCCTGGAAGCGGTTAGACGAGCAGGCGTTCATCTCCTTTACAGCTGATTGTAAAGTAAGCGACATATTCGTACCCGTGTCGCCGTCGGGAACGGGGAATACGTTCAGGGCGTCAATCTTGGCCCTGTTTATTTCAAGCATTCTTGCACCGGATGCAACCATTTTACGGAATTCGGTACTGTTGACTGTTTTCTGCATTTATGTTTCCTCTTGTGGCACTTATCTTCTCTCTCTGATTGCCACGGAAAAAATTATTTTTCTCTCTGTTGTATTATAATTAATGTTCAGGGCGTAACAAAAAAACGTCGCCAAAACAAAGGCAGGGGAAAAGGGAGCTAAACCTGTTTAAAGCTTAACCCCGATAATGTTGACGTTTACGGTATCGACAATCATACCCGTAAACTTTTCTACCTTATATTTAATAGCCTCTTTCAGACTCTCTGCGACGGCGTTAATGGATACGCCGTATTTGATAATTACGTTTACGTCAATAAAAATCCTGTCCCCGTTTGTCGTGACTTTGACGCCCTTGCCGTCGTTCTGCCTTTTCAAAAGCTCTGAAATAGAGTCGGCCAGTCGGCGGGAGACAGTGTCGACAATGCCATAGCACTCCAAGGCAGCATTAGCCGCCACCTTTGCAATGGCTAAATCGGATATGGATATTTTACCGTAAACGTTGCTGGTATTTACCGACATAACAAAATCCTTTCGACCAAGGGGCTGCCCTGGTCGCCTGTAATTAGTTTAACCCCTTTTTCCACATTTTGCAAGTACTTTGATATATTTTACACTATTTTGTTATTTATAACATCAATTTTCTTAAATAAGAGCAAAAATATTTTAACCCATACCCGTTTTTGATTGATTTTTTTTATAATAGGTGATATTATAGTTTAGCTATTCAATCGGATAGCGTTATTTTTAACCTTTGAAATACACCTGTACAGGAGGATAACGATAT
>JBJFAG010000069.1:0-4530 GCA_051887795.1 Candidatus Coproplasma sp.
TCTGCGATATCTACCGTTTTGTTGAATACACTGATATACGGATAAGAATGGTCGCACCACTTTGACTGGTGATGAGTTGGGCTAACAATTAAGTTATTAAGAAACTTCGCCGTGGGGCGTCCCCACTTTGACGGGTGGGGAGTTCGTCAAGTGTTTAGGTAATTAAGAAACTTCGCCGTGGGGGTCCCCACTTTGACTGGTGGGGAGTTCGTCAAGTGTTTGAGCAATTAAGATACTCGGCTAAATGCCTAATTTTTTTCCGAGCGGAAGGAGAGAATATCGTCCTTGACATCTACCGTTACTTTCTCACCGGGCAGTACACGGCCTGCCAGAATTTCGTCCGACAGCCTATCCTCGATACGACGCTGCACCGTCCTCTTCATAGGGCGGGCGCCGTACTCTTCGGAGTACCCCTCTTCAATGAGCTTTTCCATAGCTTCGGGGGAGATTGCAATTGATATATTCTTATGCTCTAACCGCTTTTTCAAGCCCTCGATAAGCTTATAGCAGATTTCGCCCGCCTCCTCTTTAGTCAGCTTTCTGAACACTATAACGTCGTCCAGCCTGTTTAAAAATTCAGGGCGGAACTGCTGTTTCAACGCCTCGTCTATGGCGTCCTTCATATTTTCGTAGTCGTCGCTCGCCGAATTACTGAAACCTAAACCCGACATCTTTTTAATCTTGCCTGCCCCCACGTTGGAGGTTAAGATTATAATGGTATTTTTAAAGTTTATTACCCTGCCCTTGCTATCCGTCAATCTGCCATCGTCTAAAATCTGTAAGAGCAGATTGAACACGTCGGGGTGAGCTTTTTCCACCTCGTCAAACAGCACAACAGAATAGGGCTTGCGCCTTACCTTTTCGGTTAACTGCCCGCCGGCGTTATCGTCGTAACCCACGTAGCCAGGAGGCGCACCTATGAGCTTGGATACCGAATGTTTTTCCATATACTCCGACATATCCAGCCTTATAAGCAATCTTTCGTCGCCGAACATGTTCTCAGCCAGCGCCTTTGCAAGGTCGGTTTTACCAACGCCCGTAGGACCTACGAAGATAAAGGTGCCAATGGGTTTACCGCTTTCGTTTAAACCTGCCCTCGCCCTTCTTATCGCCCTGGCAACTGCGGAGACCGCCTCCTCCTGGCCTATGATGCGTTTATGCAGATTTTCCTCTAAATGCAACAGCCTTTCGCTCTCCTGCTCGGTGAGCTTGACAACGGGTACGCCCGTCCAACCGCTTACAACGTCAGCAATCTCTTCACTGCCTATGGTAGGCGTCGATTGTCCGCCGCTCCATTCAGCTTTAATCTCCTCGATTTTGGCCTGAATGGCATTGAGTTCTGCAACCAGCTGTTTAGCCTTATCGTAGTCCTCACCCCTTGCAGCCTTGTTCTTTTCCTGCAGAATATGCTTATACTTCTCCTCCAACTCGTTTAGCTCTGTAGGGGCGTTGTAGCTATCCAGCCTTGCCCTTGAAGCAGCCTCGTCTATAAGGTCGATTGCCTTATCGGGGAGGAAACGGTCGGTAATATACCTATCCGACAGAGTTGCAGCGGCGATAATCGCCTCGTCGGAGATGACTACCTTATGGTGAGCTTCATACTTATCGCGAAGCCCCCTCAGAATTTCAATCGTGTCGTTTACGCTGGGTTCCTCTACCTGAACGGGAGTGAAACGGCGTTCCAACGCCGCGTCCTTTTCAATATGCTTTCTGTATTCGTCCAGCGTAGTTGCGCCAACCGTCTGCAACTCTCCCCTGGCGAGCATGGGTTTTAATATGTTAGCGGCATCCATCTTGCCCTCTGCAGAGGCACCTGCCCCTACCAGAAGGTGAATTTCATCAATAAATAAAATGACGTTGCCGTTATTTTTAATCTGCTGAATGGCGTTTTTTAACCTCTCTTCAAAGTCGCCCCTGTACTTGGCACCTGCAACCATACTTGCAAGGTCGAGCGAAAAGACAATCTTTCCCTTGAGGAGGTCTGGCACCTCGTTTTTAACAATGGCCTGAGCTAACCCCTCCACAACCGCAGATTTACCTACGCCCGGTTCACCGATTAATACGGGGTTATTCTTGGTACGGCGGGAGAGAACCTGTATAATCTTGTCAATCTCCTTCTTCCTGCCTATGACGGGGTCAATCTTTCCATCCCTCGCCTTGGCGGTTAAGTCAATACCGTACTGCATTACGTTTTCGTCCAGACCCTTGTCGGTATGCTTACGGTCCTCTTTATTCTGGGTACTGCCCGTATAACCGTCGAAGAGATCGTCTTCATCATCGTCAAAGTTTCTCTTCCCTTCGATAGCCATTTTAACCCTTGTTGCAAGTAAGGACATGTTTACGCCTAATGCCTTGAAAATTTTAGACGCATAACAGTCGGGAATTTCTAAAACGGCATAGAGCATATGCTCGGTACCCGTCAAGCAGTCGGGACTTGATTCAATGGCCAGATCCTGCGCACGCTCTAACATATGCTTGACACGAGGGGTGAAACCCACTACCGGACTTGAACGGTTGATTGAAGTAATCATATAGCGGAAATAACCATGTGACGTAACGCCGCAGCTGGATAAAATTTTATATGCCGTACTGTCGTCTACCAATAGCATTGCATAGACTATCTGTTCGGTACCCACGTATGAAATATCATGCTTTGACGATATCTCCCTTGCACAAGTCAAAACGTCCTGCATATTGCGTGTTATTCTTGAAAGATCCATATTCACTCCTTATAATATACTGCCCGTCAGCTGTGTTTTACACATAGCGACTTTATACGGTTGGAGGCGTAAGTTGCACGGAACTCATCCCTCTCTTTTGATGTAAGCGGCCTGCCTGCAAGCTCGTTTATGTTGGCAGGCTTCATTTTAAACATCAGCTCGTCAATGGCTGAAATATCGTTTATCTTTACGTAGCCTAAACATACAGCAAGCTTTAAATCGGCACACAGCCTGTCAAATTCCCCGTGTGACATGAGGGCGCAGTTGGTCAACGTGCCGTAGGCCCTTAAACATTTATCCTTCAGCTTAATCCCCTCGTCGCCGACCTTCAGTCTCGCTCTCTCGCTCGCCTCGATCTCTACAACCTTGGTTACAACCTGTTCGACAAGCTGTAATACGTTGGCCTCGGTTACGCCTAACGTCACCTCGTTACTGAGCTGATAGGTGTACCCCTGGGCTTCACTGCCCTCGCCATAGGCACCGCGCACGGTTAAACCCAGACGCCTTGCACTCTGAATGACATCGGGCAGTAACCCGCCTAAGCTTATTGCGGGGAGAAAGAGCATGACCGACGCCCTTAACCCCGTACCTAAATTGGAAGGGCAGGCGGTTAAATAACCGAGCTGCTCGTCATAGGCAAAGGGGAGCGAACGGGCAATGAGCGAATCCTTTTCGCATAAGTCTGCGTATGCCTGTCTTATCGACATACCGCCCCTTATGCACTGCTGGCGGAGATGGTCCTCTTCGTTAATCATTATGGATATGTCGCCCGCCTCGTTGATGAGTACGGCCGAACGTGTCGGGGTGTTTAATAGAGCAGGGCTGATTAACCTGTTTTCCACTAATTTCTGCGCCTCGTCCTCGGATATCCCGTCCATATACTTAAGGGTAAACTCGTCAACCTTGTTTATGGCGGAGGAGACTGAACGGATAATCTCCTTTGCCTGTCTGTCGCTTTTCAGCTTTGCAGGGAAGGGATAACCGTTTATATTCCTTGCTAATCGGATACGGGAGGATATTACTGTTCCTGACGTGTAATCTGCCATATTAACCCCCGTTCCTCTTGCGTATTAAAACCATCTGTCTGTTTATCTTATCCGCCAGAAGGTAGTCGCCGCGTACCAATGCGGACTCCATCTCCTTCTGAAGGCGGGACAGCTCTAACCTTGTTTCATGCTCTGCAGTGTTTACCCCGCCGCCTTTGCCGACGTGCCTGGTCTTGCCCTGGTTTTTTGCTATGTATGGCAAAAGCTCCTCTCGGAACACGTCGTAACAGCTGGGGCAACCTAAAAGCCCCGTTCTCTGAAACTCTGAAAAGGGCATGCCGCAAGCCGGACAGATACTCTCCTCCATGAACGGCTCGTCAAACAGACCGTTTGCCAGGCCTTGGGCAAAGCTCGCCTCAAAACCGCCGAACAGCTCATGGGCGCATTGAGCGCATAGGTGATACTCGAAAGCCTTTCCGTTAATAATTTCTATGTGATTTTGCGTTGCCTCGCGACGTTTACAGTTCTGACAGAGCATTTATTATTCCTTTATTTCGAAGGTCTTGATTACGTTGGTTAACCCAAATCGTATTACAGTTTGTAAAGCGTATTCTACACAAGTGCTTGAGTCAGCTTGAGTTTATACTACTACATATAATATTATAATACTTTTTTTATAACTGTAAATAGTTTTCAAAAATAATCACTCAAAATGTTGTTATAAATAATTGAAAATTTTCTACAGCTATGCTATACTTTATCCGTCAATAATATTTTTGGAGGACAAGTAATGCAATATTCAAAAGAAGTCGAAAATATGATTT
>JBJFAG010000070.1:0-4522 GCA_051887795.1 Candidatus Coproplasma sp.
AGAAAATGCAAACGTAGAGATTTGCGACGAGCAGCTGGACGACGTGACGGGCGGCGTCGATACGTCTTATTTTAATGGCCCTGCGACGCACCCGCATAACGTCAGATTCAAGTTTGAAGTCGGTCAGGTGGTGCATGTAGATATCGTACGAGGCGAATTTGATTGCGAAATAATCGAAAAGTTTATACTCTCTGAACCGCCTTACTATTTTCCTGCGTATAAATTGCGTGATATCAAGACGGGAACGGTATTAAAAATAACCGAGGGTACGTTGACGATTTAGTGTGCAAAACGCCACATGGAGTAACAATTATGAATATTTCAAAGGAACTTATTCAAAAGGCTAAGACGGCCAAGACGGCGGAAGAGCTGCTTGAGATGGCAAAGGCAGAGGGCGTGGAGCTTTCTAAAGAGGAAGCGGCAAGATATTTTGCGGAACTTAATAAATCGGGCGAGCTCTCCGACGAGGAGCTTGACAACGTTTCAGGCGGCGATTTTTGTTCTCCTTCCGACCCGCCTAAGTACAAAGTGGGCGATTACGTTGAGTACTACTATCGATATGAAATGGAATGGTACAGGATGCGTACAACGTACTCCATTGCCACCTCGGTAATTTTAGACATCAAAGCGGATGGCAGTAATTGGACGTACAAACTTGAAAAAGGCACGCATGAGCACGCAGAATATATAGAGGAAAGTAGGATTATTAGTATTAGTAAAGGACCTGTGTGGAGGAGCTGAAAGGAGGTTTTATGATTAAATTATCAAACGAAATGCTTGAAAAGGCAAAGACGGCAAAGACGGCGGAAGAACTTATAAAGCTTGCCAAGGCAGAGGGAGTAGAGCTCTCTGAAGAGGAAGCGGCAAAATATTTTGCAGAGCTGAACAAGGCGGGCGAGCTTTCCGACGAAGAGCTTGACAACGTAGCGGGCGGCTGCGATGATGAAATTCCCGAACCTAAATATCAGGTGGGCGACCTTCTGGATACTCCCAAAGGGTTCCCTTGCCCTACTTGCGGAGTGCGTCGTGCATTCAGGGTCATCGAAGTACACCGTTCGGAAGTAGGCGATCACACCTACACTATCGCCTGTCCCGAATGTGGCACGGTGTTTTACCCCGACATCAACGAGCATGTACAGCAAATGTATAAACGTGCATAAAAGGCTTAATTAAGCAGGATACGTAAAGGAACGTACTATGAATATTTCAAAAGAACTTATTCAAAAGGCTAAGACGGCCAAGACGGCGGAAGAGCTTTTTGAGCTGGCAAGAGCAGAGGGCGTAGAGCTCTCTCAAGAGGAGGCGGCAAAACATTTTGCAGAGCTGAACAAGACGGGCGAACTTTCGGACGACGAGCTTAATAACGTTGCGGGCGGCTGCGGCGAACCCGATCCCCCTAAGTATGCCGTAGGGGACAAGGTGTGGTTCTATACGCGTTATGAAGTGGGCTTGTTCCGCTACAATAAAAATTCTTCTATAGGTGTAATCAAGGAAGTGATGGCGGATATGGAGGACGGCAAGCATAAGTACTACATAAAAATCCCCGATTATGAAGTGTATTACACGGTGGACGAAGATAAGGTTATAGGTTACGTCTGATTAAAGTTAAAAAAATTCGTGGCAAAACGCCCCAAAGTAAAGGAGTAATAAAAATGGAATTAACTAATGAACTTTTGGAAAAAGCTAAAACGGCTAAATCGGCGGAAGAACTTTTAGAGATGGCAAAGGCAGAGGGCGTAGAGCTCTCTGAAGAGGAAGCTGCAAAAGCGTATGCCGACCTCCACAAATCGGGGGAGCTTTCGGACGACGAGCTCGACAACGTTGCAGGCGGCTGCGACGATAGCCCTTCAAGCGAAACGGAAGATTCTAAAAAAGAAGACACTACAACAGACAGAGTTGCTGCATCAAGAGTTGTCAGCGGCAAAAAATTTTAAGCTTTCTGCATAGCAAGCGGCAAAGTATTTAACAAAGCAAAAAGCAGACTTGCGGTCAGGTAAAAGCCGATGTATTACATATTAAACAAAAATATAGCTCTGCGCTCGTGGTGGCTGGTACCGTACGCCTATTACTTTAAGAATAGAGAAACGGCGAGCGGACTAAAAAAAGAGGAGTTCGAGCTGCTGTCGCTGTGCGACGGTCTGCACGATATCGAGGAGTGCGAGCTTGTCAACAGCCTTGTCGAAAGGCAGATGATATTCCCTATAGAAAAGGGAGAAAGACAGCTTTCAGAGTGGCAAAAGCTCCTTGTCTGCGATAACCGCTATATGCCGTATATGAATTGGATGATAACGGGTAAGTGCAACTATAACTGCCTGCACTGCTTTAACGCAAAGGACAATGCGCCCTTGCAGAGCGAGTGGTCGCTTGACGAGGCAACCGCACTTTTGGACCAAGCGCAAAAATGCGGTATAAACGCCTTTACCGTTACGGGCGGAGAGCCTATGGCGCACAGGCACTTCTTTGAGATATTGGAGGGCATATATAGCCGCGGAATGTTCGTATACGAACTCAACACCAACGGCTATTTCATAGACCAGCGCGCCCTTGACAGGTTTAAACAGATAGGCTGTTATCCCTTTATCAAAATCTCCTTCGACGGCTTCGGCTTTCACGATTGGATGAGAAACCACAAGGGAGCGGAGGAAATCGCCCTCAATGCGATTAAGCTGTGCGTGGCTAACGGCTTCAGGGTAATGGTACAGACCAATATCAACCGAAAGAATAAGGACAGCATTTTAAAAACCCTTGAATATCTCGACCAAATAGGCGTTAAAAGAACGAGGGTTATCTGTACTACCGAGTCCACCCGTTGGGAACAAAACGCCGCAGGGCAGTCGTTCACCGTACCTGAGTATTACGACGCGTGCATTGAAATAGCTAAGGGATATATCGGGGGCAATCGCAAAATGGAGCTCGATTTCTGGCAGCTGATGACCGTCTATCCTTGTGATAAAAGTTACAGCTTAGCGCCCCTGCCCGGTAGCAATCAAAGATACAGGGAAACCATTCCTATTTGCAAGGGTGCAAGGGGTAAGGTGGCGGTTGCGGCGGACGGCGAGGTCTACCCCTGCATGCAGATGTCGGGCTGGATGAAGGCGCACGGCGTCACCTTCGGCAACGTAAAGAAAGACGGTCTGCAATCTATCCTGCAGAGCAGTGCGTATTTAGATACGGTCTGCAAAAATATGGGCGACGTGATTAAGGCGAATAAAACGTGTGCGGAATGTAAGTATTTTAAGTATTGTCTTAGCGGCTGCCCGGCTATTTCGGGTCTGTTGCACGGGGGCGATTTGTTGGCGCCCGATTTATGGAAGTGCTTCTTCTTCGAACACGGCTACGTGGAAAAGTGCGAACAAGCCTTTGCCCCGTACAAAAATTTGTCTAAGATGAATTAAAATTAATAACTATCAGGGAGAATTATTTATGAACTCTTCAAAAGAATTTTTAGAAAAGGCAAAAGCTGCCAAGACGGCGGAAGAGCTTTTAGAGCTTGCCAAGGCAGAGGGTGTTGAAGCTTCCGAAGAGGAAGCCGCAAAGGCGTTTGCGGAGCTTCACAGAAGCGATGAACTTTTAGATGAGGAACTCGGTAACGTATCCGGCGGCGGCCGTTTTCTTGCCGATTCTTACTATTCCAGCGGCGATACCCCTCTCTTTTCCGTCGGGGAAAAGGTACGTTATCTCAGGTGCACCTATCAGGTTTGGTTTAACCACCCGGAAAATGCGGTAATTGTCGACATTGACAAGGACAAAAACGGCAAATATGAGAAGAGCGGATTAATCTTTACGGAATTTACATATACCATTCGGTATGACGACGGAGAAATAGAAGAAGACGTTTACGAAAGTCAGTTAGGCAAATTGTAATTAGCATAACGTACAAACGCAGAACGATGCACAATGCAAGGATGATTTTCAACGTCAGACGAAATCAAAATAGAGGAACTGAAGTAGAACAATCGGAAAATGTGTCGTTCGGCGGAAGTATTTTATTATATATCTCTTTATAATACAGGGGATGAGAAATGCGTATACAGGAAAAATTAACAGCTTTATTCGACTTTCAGCGTTTTGAAGGTAACGAAGAATTACAGTCGATTATAGACGATACCGAAAACAGGTGCTTTAGCGAACTTTCCGACGACGATTTGGAATGGATCAGTGCGGCGGGCGAGGAGACCGACCTTAAAGATAAGAAGGACGGCGACGACGATGAGTGAACCCGACTGCGGAGAAATCTACGAAAAATACCGTAAAAAGGTATTCGGGTATGCCTACTCACGGCTCGGCAACGCTATGGAGGCGGAGGATATCGTACAGACGGTGTTTTTAAAGGTGTGCAACAGTATTGCTACATACGATAGCGCAAAGGCGTCGCTATCCACCTGGATATATACAATTACCCGAAATACCGTCTACAGCTACTTAAGAAAAAGGCGGATTAATTCCGAACTTGCCCTTGCCGAAAATATTGCGGAGCAGACCGAGTCGGCAGACGAGCAGGTTGAAAAACAGGAAGCGCTTG
>JBJFAG010000071.1:0-4519 GCA_051887795.1 Candidatus Coproplasma sp.
ACGCCTTAAATTTCTATCTCCCGCAGGACGTGTCGGTTTTAGCTTCAGCCCTCGCCCCCGAGGGATTTGACTCCAACCGTTCGGCAAAGAAAAAGACCTATCTTTACAGCGTCTACTGTTCCCCCCGCCGCAACCCGTTGAAGGATAGATTTTCGCAGCTTTTAAAGGTTGCGCCCGGTGTCGAAAAACTTAGAGAGTGCGCCTCTTTATTTGTTGGCGAACATGACTTTGCGGCATATTGTGCGGCAGGCTCTCAGGTTAAAACCACGGTGAGGACCATTCATTCTTTCACGGTCGATGAGGAGGATGGGGAGATAAAATTCAAGGTATGCGGCAACGGATTTTTATACAACATGGTCCGCACACTCGTCGGCACTTGTATCTGGTATGCCTATGGAAAGATAGATAAGGAACGCGTAATTTCCTCGCTGGAAACGGGCAACCGTGCATTAGTCGGCAAGACGATGCCGCCCCATGGGCTGTGCTTAATCGACGTCGACTACGGAATTGAGCTTTTTAAATAAAAATTTTATCACATTTTCACATAGATTTTTTTAAGTCTTTACAATACTGATATAGAATATTTAACACTATAATATATAAAACAAAATTAAAACGCTATGAGCAGGATGGGAATATGGAATTTACAGAGTTTACAAATATAGCTCAATCGGTAATTGCATCTATCACGGGTGACCCCTATTACACCTATTATTGGGTCTGCCTGATTTTTGGAGGCGTATCGTTTTTAGTGTTATTCACGCTGAAAGCAGTCGCCTTCAACACTATGGCGAAAAACAACGGTTATCCGCATAAATGGATGGCATTCATACCCTTTGTCAGCACCTATTATATGGGGGAGCTTTCGGAAAAGAACAAGACCTTTAACACAAAGCCCAAGTACTTTTCGCTTGCGTTAGCAATTGTGGAAGGGATAAGCGTAGTTTTCGGCATTCTCTATTCAGTAGCGGTTATAAAGCTCTTTGCAACCAATTGTGTAACTGCCATACCCGAACCCATCTACAACACCTCGGGCGAGCTGATTTATACCCTGTTTACAGGTAATTACGAGGTGGAAAATCTCCCCGAGTCACTCAATTGGGCATGGTGGGTATTCAGCAACGCGAACAGCTACTTTTTCTGGATGTTGGATTTGTCGAGTATAGTACTTTCGGTATTCGTGTTATCGACCTTCTACCGCACCTATTCCCCCAGAAATTATATGATTTTCACCATATTTTCTGTACTCTTCCCCATCAGTGCAATATTCATATTCTGCTTGAGAAATAGAAAGGCAACCAACTATATCGACTACGTAAAGGAGATGCAACGCCGCCAGTACGACGCATATCAACAGTATATGCGCAACAACGGCGGTTACAATCCCAACGGCGGTTACAATCCCAACGGTGGTTATAATCCGAACGGCGGCTATAATCCCAACGGTGGTTACAATCCGAACGGCGGTTATAATCCCAACGGCGGCTATAACAATGGAGGACAGGGCAATTCAAGCCAGCCTGAGGACCCCTTCGGCGGCTTAGGCGAGCAGTCGGCAAAGGGTAACAATCCCTCCGACGACGACCCGTTCGGTGACTTAAAATAACATCTTTTGAAAGTTTAAAAAAAAGTTTAGCGGAGAAATTATTCTCCGCTTTTTTTATTGCAAATTATTATTGACAATGTTATAATGATATAAGTAAAACTTATACAATAAAATAATTTATGAATAATCATACTGTATCAGCAATTTCCACCCCCGCAGGAACGGGCGGCGTGGCAATAATCAGGGTTAGCGGGCCCTCGGCGTTATCCGTTGCAGAAAAGGTATTTATACCGACTGCAAAAATTGCCGTAAAAAATTTCAGACCGTGGGTAATGTACACGGGTAGAATAGTGTGCGACGGCTTCACCGACTTCGGCATGTGCGTCTACTTCAAGGCCCCCAAATCCTTTACGGGCGAGGACGTTATAGAGCTGCACTGCCACGGCGGGGAACAGATTTCCCGCGGGGTGCTTTCCGCAACGCTCAAAGCGGGTGCTGTCCTTGCAGGCAGGGGGGAGTTCACCAAACGTGCCTTTGTAAACGGCAAGCTCTCGCTGTCCTCTGCGGAGGGTATGATAGATATGATTAATGCCGAAAGCCTTGCTCAGATCAGGGCGGGAAGCATGATGTATACCGAAAAGCTGACTGCAAACGTTGAAAAGCTACAGTCGCAATTGACGGATATTTTAGCTCAGATTGCAGCCGACACCGACTATCCCGAAGAGGGGATAGAGGAGACCGAGCTGTCATCATTAAAGGAAGATTTAACACAGATTTTAAACGCCATAAATGCATTGGCAGGCACATATTCGGTGGGTAAACTCATAAAGAACGGAGTGTTAGTCACCATCTGCGGTTCGCCCAACGTGGGTAAGTCCTCCCTTTTAAACGCTCTTTTAGGCTATGATAAGGCCATTGTTTCAGAGATTGCAGGAACGACGAGGGACGTGGTCGAAGGCTCGATAGAGATTGACGGCGTAAAGTATAATCTGACAGACACGGCGGGCATAAGAGAGGGTGCAGACAGGCTGGAAGGTATGGGTATAGACAGGGCTAAACGCTCCTTAAAGACAGCCGATTTAGTCATCTGCGTATCCCCCGACGGCGACTTTTCCGCAGCAGAAGGAGTAGAGGAAGAAAGGCTGATAAAAGTCTTTTCCAAGACCGATTTAGTAAAACCCTTCGGTGAATACGATATTGCAATCTCAACCTATACGGGTGAGGGTTTAAAGGAACTTAAGAGTCTGATGGCTCAAAAGGCGAACGCAGGCCAGACGTTAGAGGGGGCATACCTTATCGAAGAGCGGCACTATAACGCCTTCAGGCGTGCAGGCGAAAGGCTGCAAAATGCAATTGACGCAATAGGCGAATATCCTCTGGATTTAATCTCAATGGATATCCGTGAAGCCTGGCAGATCTTAGGCGAAGTCACAGGCAAGACCGCCGACGAGGACGTAATAGCCACAGTTTTCGCCAAATTCTGCGTCGGAAAGTAAACGGCCTTTTCTCCGCTTTGCAAATATGCACTGCGCATTTGCAACGGTACACCCCGCCAGGCAAAAATATCACCACAAAGCAAAAATCTATTTAAAGAGAAAAACATATGGTAAATTTAGAATTGTACAGAGTGTTCTACACGGTAGCAAAATGCGGTTCGTTAACCAAAGCGGCTGACGAGCTGTTCATCTCCCAACCCGCAGTATCCCAGGCCATTAAGCAGTTGGAAACGCAGCTGGGTACTTCGCTGTTTAACCGTACTCACAGGGGTATGGAATTGTCGCTTCAGGGCGGCAAGCTGATTTTCAGGCAGGTGGAAGAGGCGTTAAAGCTGTTGGACGATGCCGAACGCAAGCTCACCGAATTGCAGACGACGGCGACGGGTACCATAAGAATAGGCGCAACCGATGCAATTTTCTCCAACGTATTGGCAGATAAAATTGTTAAATTCAACGTAAAATACCCCGGTGTAAAGATAGATTTAATAACCGGTACGACGCCCGAAACGCTCGAACAGCTCAAGACAAACAAGTGTGACATAGCCTTTGTAAATATGCCGGTAGAGGACAAGGACGTCAATTTAACAGGTACGGTTGCCCACCTAACCGACGTGTTCGTTGCGGGCAAGAAATTCGAATATTTAAGGGAGACGGAGGTAAAACTCTCCGACCTGCAGGAATTTCCCCTGCTTATGATAGAGAGCAACACCATTGCCCGCAAGTCGCTGTCCGCCTATACGCAGACTCTGGGGGTTAAACTCCACCCCGATATAGAGGTTGAAAACTGGGACTTGATGTTAAAGTTCGTAATGTGCGGAATGGGTATCGGGTGTGTTCCCAGGGAATACGCAATGCCCTATTTGGAAAAGGGAGAGATATTCGAGGTCAAGGTAACCCCTGCCCTGCCCGTAAGAGGAGTAGGCGTAGCCCTGCCCAAGAACACCCCCGTGCAGTATGCGTTAAAGGAATTTATCGCAATGTTCAAGCAATCCAACTGACAAAACATTATTTACTTAAAAAACAGGGAAGGTGTCGCGGGCAACAAGCCCGTGACGGCAGAGTTTGACTATACAGATAACCAAATAAAATCAGCCCGTCGGCACGCACGTGCCGACGGGCTTTAAACTTTCACCAAATTTAGTCTTTATTCTCTATTATTTATTATTTGTTACCCAAAAGGTCCCCCATATCGTACTTGCCTGCGCCCTTGCCAGCCAGCCATTTAGCGGCTTTAATTGCGCCTGCCGCAAACACCCTTTTACTCCTTGCCGAGTGGGAGAGGGTAATAATTTCATCTTCGCCGCAGAAGTCGACTTCGTGTTCGCCTACGATGGTGCCGCCGCGCACGGCGTGCAGACCGATCTCATTGCCTCTCTTTCCGCACAAGCCCTCGCGTCCGTTGAGGTAGGGTTTAGCTCCCCCGAACGCCTCGTTAGCGCTCTTTGCAAGCATAAGCGCAGTGCCGCTGGGTGCGTCT
>JBJFAG010000072.1:0-4518 GCA_051887795.1 Candidatus Coproplasma sp.
CCTGCGGAGGGAGAGGCGACGACCTCAATTCCCTATACGATTACAGAGGCTACGGCGGTAACGGGCATAACTCTGAACAGGTACACCCTGTCCTTAATTTACGATTCTGAAACGCCTGCAACGGCACAATTAACGGCGACTATTGCGCCTTCGGGTGCAACCAATAAAACGGTTATCTGGACGACTTCCGATTCGGACGTTGCAACGGTAAGTTCAACAGGTTTAGTCACTGCAACGGGCGCAGGAACCGCCACTATAACTGCAAAGAGCGACGCTAACAATGAAATAACTAATAGCTGTACCGTAACCGTCACTGCGTCATCGTCCGCAACGGCGGTAACGGGCGTAACGCTTGACAGTAAGACTCTGGCGCTTTATGTCAATAGCTCTATCGCTGATGCCGATAAGGCAACGCTTACGGCTACCATTACTCCCGAAGGCGCAACCAATAAAGACGTGACCTGGACTTCGTCCGACCCTACTGTTGCAACGGTAGATACCAGCGGTAACGTTACGGCGTTAAGCATAGGTAATACAAACATAACGGTAACCACTTCGGACGGCGGCTATACGGCAGTTTGCTCCGTAATGGTCTATGACGCCTCGACTTTGGTATCCGTAACGAGTGTTTCGCTTGATAAAACTACCTTATCGCTTACAGTCGGCGATTCGGATAAACTTACGGCGTCCATAACTCCCAGCAATGCAACGATAACAAGCGTTTCGTGGTCGTCATCCGACGATACGGTCGCAACCGTAAGTTCAACGGGCGTAGTAACTGCAAAGAAGGCAGGCACTGCAACCATAACCGTAACCACGTTGGACGGCGGCAAGACCGCAACCTGTGCAGTCAATGTAAGTGCGGCAGCTTCAACCGAAGAATATACCGTAACGTTTAATATGAACGGTCACGGCACGGAAATTGCAAGCGTAGAAACGGTAGACGGAAAGATATCTGCACCTACCGAGCCTACGGCAGTCGGTTACACGTTCGGCGGTTGGTATACGGATGCGGCTTGTTCGGGTACCGCAATCGACTTCGATAGCTATACCTTTGTAGAGAATACCACTATCTACGCAAAGTGGACGGTTATGGATTATACCACTGGTACGCATACCTTAACCTTTAGTGCCGATGCGGATATATTCACGTCTAACGTAGTCAACAGCGGCAACGGTTATAATAAGACCTATTTTAAGGTGGCAAACAACGACTATTTGTACGCTATTATGAGATTGCAGAGCGGTTCTGTAATAAAGGTGACCGGTAAAGCTCAACCCTCAAATAAGTCCGTGAACGAGTCTGATGCGTCGAAGAATACAACAACGCTCGGTATTTCGTTGTCGAGTGATTCTTCAGGTGCAGTTGGTTCCGACTTGCCGAAGAGTTATACGTTTACTGTACAGAATTATATAGATAACGGTAATAGTGCATTGTCGTTTGCATTTGAGTGTACTGTAACGACCGAAGGTATAATAGTCTTTGCGTTTACGAGAGATTCAGGCGGTACAGGTTGCGAAATAACCGAACTTGTTATAGAAATCGACCCTGCAAGCGCTGCGGCAACGCCTTATTCTATAGCGTATGCTTCAGGTACGACAACCTTCAAGAAGGGTATCACAGCTTCAACATCTGATTGGTCGTTCACCGTCACCTATTCAGATAGTACTTCAAAGACTGTGACGGCGTCTAATGTTTCAATAGGTACCATAGACACTTCCGCAGATGGCAGTGTATCCGTATCTTATACCGAGAACGGTACAACGGTTTATACTACCGTAAACTACACAGTGCAAGCACCTACTGCTATAGCATTTAAGTCAGGTACTCAAACCTTTGCTCAAAACGTGGTGGCTTCGACTTCCGACTGGAAGTTTACAGTAACTTATGGTTCATTAGGCACTGAAGAAGTCGATGTTTCGGCAGTAACGGTAGGCACAATAGATACTACAACTACCGGAGAAAATAAAAGCGTAACAGTAACGCTTACCGGAACTGAATTGACTTGCACGGTTACTTACGCTGTAACGGCGGCAGCTACCTGCGTTGCGGACGGTATTTACACGTTCAGTTCAGAATATAGCACAACAAATAAAAATGCCGGCTTTACAATTAGCGGTACTTATACGTCAAGCGCCAATGTTACTTATAATGGCACAACCTACAATGACGGTCTTAAGATGGAATCAAGTACGTCTGTTAAGTTTACGCTTGGCTCGGCAAAGACGGTTAGATTTGTTGTTGGTCCAGAAGGTAATAAGATTAAAATAGACGGTACTTCGTATACAATTGATTCGGGTAATACAATTACTATTGAAAATCTTACCGCAGGTGAGCACGAAATAACTAAAGATAGCAGTTCTACATATCTTGTCTTAATAATTATCGGTTATGAGGCTGTCCCTGTATCAAGTGTAACAATTTCGGGTGATAATGTTGTGGTTGCTGGTAGGTCTATTACTCTTACGGCAACAGTTCTGCCTATAAATGCTGAAAATAAAACAGTAACTTGGGCTATTAAGAGCGGTTCTGAATATGCAGAAATAAACTCTTCAACGGGTGTATTAACCGGCAAGGCGATAGGTGATGTTGTAGTAACAGCAACCGCAGACGGAGTAACTTCAGCAGACTTCGGCGTAACAGTCAATGCGGCAGAGCTTGACAAGTTGGAGTATACCGGTACAACGTCTTATACTGTAAGTTCCGAAGCTGTAACTCCTGATTGGGTATTTACCGCCACTTATTCGGACGGTACTACTAAAACTGTAACTCCTACTTTAACAGGTGATATTAGTGATGGTACTATTTCTATTGCTACAGCGGGTGATTATACAGTAACAGCTTCGTATACTGATGAAAACGAAACAATTGTTACCTGTACAGTAAACTATAAGGTAATAGAGGAAAGTAGTGGAACTATTAATGATTCTTTTTATGCAAAAGATGCAAGTGGTTATAGCAGTGGTAAAGCGCTTAATTTAACAAGCACTAATAAGTATTTCACTATAACAAGTACCAATAATTATAAATTAGCCGTTGTTACGAATGTCGATAGCGATAGTTGTTTAGTGGCTACTAGCAATAAACGAAACTTTACTGTTACTTGTGGTAGTACTGCAACAAAAATAGTAATTACGCTTAAACTTGCGTTTGCTACAGGTGCTAAATTTGAAACAATATCAACCGCAACGATAACTGGAACGACTGAAACATTCGAAATCACTAATATTGTGGATGAATATACATTTACAATAACACAAGGTAATTCTATAACCATTACAGCTACAGATTATATAGCATTTGTTTCGGCAATAGCAGCTGTTACCCCTGCAAGCTAACACCTAAAACCCTACAAAAACCCTACGGTGAGAGGGCGGTGCTCTCTCACCGTCTGGAAAGACAAATTCACCGCAATCGTGCTTTCCCTAAAGCATATGGAAAGTGTCTTGAGCAATAAGCGAAAGACGATAGAGTTTGAACATTCAAATAATCTAAAGGCAAAAAATGAAAGCAAAGACGTTCAGAATTGTCAACTTAATAATTGCTCTTCTTGTCTGCGTGTTTACGTTGGGCAATGCCCTTGCTTGGTTTGCCGAGGATTGGGAGAGGGAACAAAATTATAACGGTTCTTCAGGCTCGCCCTACTTCGAAAGCGGTACTGGCACCTCTGGCGACCCGTTTATTATCAGCACCAGACACCATATGTACAACCTCGCCTGGCTACAGGATACGGGTAAGCTCACCGAAAAGTACTATTTTAAGATTAAGGACGGAGTGACGGAATTGGATATGTCCGATTTCTCCGATTTCTGGCTGCCCCCTATCGGCACGTACGATCACCCGTTCGAGGGCGAGTTCGACGGAAACGGAGCGATTATTAAAAATTTAAAGGTCACGACGGATAAGGCAAGACTGACAAACCTGCCCTCTCAGGACAGGGACGCCTTTTCCAATTCGGTAGGAATGTTCGGTATGACTGCCCAAGGTGCGGTGATTAAAAACTTTACGCTGTACGACCCGTGGGTAGAAGTAGACTCCGAATCGGACTATGCGAGTGACACTGCATATAAATGTGCAGGGCTTGCCGTGGGCTATGCAAAGGGCAGCGTGAGCGATATTGGCGTATATCAGGGCAAGTTGAGCGTAGAATCGTCAGGTTATACGACGATTAACAGCATTATCGGCGGATATGACAGCGACGTAGTAGACGGCGACGAAATAACGGGCGCAGGCGAAGTAGGCGCAGGCGACACAGGTATTTTCTACCCTCAGGATATTTACAACAAGGTTAAAAACAGTTCTGATACGGGCACATACGTAATTAATACAAGTATTATGGACACCACGGCAAGCGGTGATTATGTCGCTACCATAACTTCTAACTCCTGGATAATTTCAGACAATAATAAAGACAATACGTCCTCCTCTGATAACTATTTAGGTCTCGGCTGTTTCTCCTTCCTTGCAACTAATACTACACAATTCCGTGCTAAAGCCACCTCAGATACTTGTTATAT
>JBJFAG010000073.1:0-4482 GCA_051887795.1 Candidatus Coproplasma sp.
AAATACATACCCTTCTTCAATTTTAGTTTCAGGAAAGTTGTTTAATATAGGATTATTGTTATCCTCTGATATATAGGGTTCATCTATAGCTTTACCGTTTATATAGACAACACCCCTGTCAATTTTAATTCTATCTCCGCCTACGGCAACTACTCTTTTGATGAGAACTTTATCTTCTGCACGAATAACCGCTATATCTCCCCTTTGCGGCTCTGCAGCAAATACGTATACGAAGTCACCGCCTGGATTTTCGGGGTTAGCATCAGGAGCGCCATACAGCGTATCTTCCATTGATGAACCCACAACGTAAATCCTTTGATAGGTAGCGTTAAAAGATACTATCGCAATCAATATTAAAATCAGAACGATTATAGGTATTACACCTATTGAGTTGTCGCGCTCTCTTCTGTCAAGTAATTCCGGCTCAAAAATACCATCTTTCATAGTTATAACCACATAAGATTATTGAGTGCAAATTTACCCTCTGCATCAATTAACACGCTTTCACATTCGGTATAATCATTAAGTGGCGCACCGAATTTATTTTTAAGCATTTTAGGTTCAATAATCATACTTTGCCATACGCCTCCAATAATATTGAAGGTTGCAATAAACTCCTCCCCTAAATACTTTTTAGTAAGCTTTACAGTAACCAAAGTATCTTCCTGGGAACATATATCAAATTTTAAAATACTTTCCCTGTCCGGCGTAAACTGAGGGGAAATTATTCTTTGCGTTATAAGTCCACACTGAGAATATACTCCGTCTAATCCGCAGATGTTAATGATGTGGGGCATAACCTCGTCACTGCTTAAAAACAGACCGCCGATTGAATTAAACGAGGATTTCCCTGGTGAAAAGCTCTCAGCACCAAAGTTATTGCAATAGAGTATTTTTGATTTTGAACGGCTGTTGCGGAATCTGCCGGAAACTTTTTTAACTGCAACTTTTGACCAGACCGTAAATCCGCTCGAATAGGATGCATAAGCAATTACAAAGACGGATGAAGTCTTTTCATAGACGTTCAGAGCGTATTTGCTGTCATATGCGTTATCCCTGCTGATAAGTGGTGCCATAGCCCAATTGCGGGTTGAATAGTCAGCGCTGTCCTCTGAGATATATGCACCGCATTTCTCTACAATGCCCGAACGATCGCATTTGACACAGGCGAAGAGGTTGTCCTCCTCATCGGTTAAAATATTGACTTCAACAGGCTTGGGCATAAAGACGTAACGCTTTTTAACGTTACTGTCAAGAAATAAGAACATATCCCTTTCGCAGTTTTCGTCTATGCATGATTGACAGCATAATGAATAGGCGATAGAGCTTGAAAGCGCATATTGAGGGTTAATGCGGGAGAAAGTGTCGTATGCTCTATCATAGTTAAATTCTGCTTCACCCGTTGAGCAAAGAAGAAGTACGGGGCATTTAACGTAAGGCGCATAACTCTGAGAATCTAATCCTGCAATAAATTTACAGTCGTTATCGCTCAAACTCCTCTCAAGAGAGTTGAATTTACTCGACCCCCTGTACGCCAACCAACCGCATGCGTTGACAAAAATAGCGCAGGAAAAATTACTGACGTAGGCAAGCTTCCAGGCAACTTCACCACCCTCGCCAATACCTATTAGACCGATACTGTCCGTTGCATATTTATCCGCTAAAAACTGCCTTGCATATACACCGACGGCAGTCCATTCGTACCAGCAGGTCTCCTCTGCAGTTTTATTTACGGTTAGCAGACTGTATCTGCAGTTCTCCCAATCGGCATAGTCAACGTCCTTGGGATAGACGGTATATTTGTCAACCCCCTCACGACAACCGCAGTAGTCAACGAACATAGCCGTATAGCCCTTATTAACAAAATAGGCCAGGAGTTTTTCATCTGCAGATTTATCGCCGTCAGCCAAAATTAAAACACAATTTTTGGAGGGGTTGTCCTCGTCGGAGGCAATAACCCCGTAAATCAATACTCTACCCTCTTCGGTATTTCTGCCGTAGAAGGTTACGTATTCATATTTAATTCCGTCTTTTACAAGGGCCTCGCAACTGACAGCGCCGCTATTGCAGCCGCTGCTGAAGTCTTCCCATAACGAAATCGGTGTCAAAATCATTGTAAATGTCTCCTGCGTTCGTAGCAGCGTGATTAAAAATTAACCTTAGTTTGCTTACCAACGGTTGCATTTTCTCAATCGTTCGGTTATAATATCTAACACACACGTAAATAGCTACGATATCCCTATAAAATATTATAGCTCTTTAA
Organism: Candidatus Coproplasma sp.; assembly: GCA_051887795.1. GTDB lineage: Bacteria > Bacillota > Clostridia > Christensenellales > Borkfalkiaceae > Coproplasma. The sequence goes on from JBJFAG010000073.1 coordinate 2,264, forward strand.
TCGTGATAAATCAAGCGATAAAGCGGGAGTTTTAGCAATGGCTTTTATTTCAGTCGCCGACGAATTGAAGCGCAAAGGCACAACGTCGGTTGAAAACAAGTTTATAAGTAAATATTTACCTGAGTTAGAGCCGGTTGCAGTCAAAGTCTATCTGTTTGCCCTCTATCTAGCTCAGGCAGAACAGGGCAATTATACTATTGAAGATTTTGCCATTAAACTGAATATTCCCGAAGATAAAATTTTGGAGTATTTTGATTATTTAAGCGAATGGGAACTTATTGCAATAACCTCCCGTTCCCCCCTTGAAATTAAAATTCTCGATTGCGATAATTACTACGGTAAGCCCAAAAAACTTCACCCTGAAAAATTCGACGGACTGTATGAAGAAATTCAGGCGATTATCTCAGAGAGAATGGTTTCCCAGGATGAATACAGGGAATACCTGATTTTGCTTGAAGAATACGGATTGGAACGCAACGCCCTGGTTATGATAATCAACTACTGCGTTAACCTGAAAGGTACAGATATCCGTTTTGCCTACATAAAGAAAGTCGTTAAAAATTTCTGCGATGACGGGGACGTCACGGTTTCTAAGGTTGAGGAAAGATTATCTTCTTATACCCTTTCCACTACCGCTTTGCTTAAAATATTTTCAGCATGCTCAATTAAGAGAAGTCCAGAAGTCGAGGACGGAGAACTTTATAAAAAATGGCAATCGCTCGGTTTTTCGGATGAGGCTATTTTCTGCGCTGCAAAGTGTTTTAAAACTAAGTCTATTGAAAAGCTGGACGTGGTTTTGGGTGAGCTTGCAAATAACAGAAAGTTTGATGAAAAGGAAATTGCCGACTTTAAGAAAAACCAGGACTCATTGTATTCAAACGTAAAGGAAATTGCAAAGACTTTAGGCGTCTACATTTCGGAAGCAACTCCCTACGTTGAACGGTATTATAGCATATGGGTTGACTACGGCTATAGTGCGGACGTGCTTAAAGCTATTGCCTCCCACTGCTTTACAAGCGGCAGAAACTCATTTGATTTAATGAACGACTTTATCGAAGGGCTGTATAAAGAGGCATACGTCGACGATGAAACCGTCTTAAAACTTTTAAACGACCTCGACGAGGATAACAGATTTATAAAGAAAATTCATTCCGCTTGCGGCTTTACCCGTGAAGTTAAGCCGTATGACAGGCAGTCCCTTGCCCGTTGGCGTGAATGGGGTTTCAACGAAACTATGATTTTAAAGTCTGCCGAATTATCTGCAGGTAAGAATAACCCTGTTGCCTGTATGAATTATTTACTCGCTCAGTGGAAAAACAAAGGCGTCTATACGGTTGAACAGATACCTGAAGATAAGGGCGTGACTTCAACTAAAAAGACAAACCGAAACGCCAAATATTCAGGAGTTCTGGAAGAAAGCCTTTCTGCGATTCAAAGAGCGGCATTGAGGGATTCGGAGGATGAGGACAATGACTAAACTTAAAAGACAGGATATTGTAACGTATATTCTTAAAATCCGTTTAAATTTTGAAAATGCTTACCCTACAGCCAACGATGAAGAATTTGATTTATTGGTAGAAAGCTGGTTTGATATTTTAAAAGAATATCCCAAGGAAATATGTGACAGAGCGGTCAACAATGCTTTAAAGAATGCCAAATTTGCGCCCCGCCTTGGAAACATTAGCGAAGAGATAGAAAATCTTTTAAATGAAGGTGCGAAAAGCGATGAAGAGCTTTGGGCAGAGCTGGTAGCAATATTGCCTAAAGTATATGAAATTTCACGCTATTCCCCCTACTCTCAATACTCCGCCTGGGCTCAGGCAAAGCTGAATGAAATATTTAATTCGCTTGACCAATCCCTTCAGGCTTACGTAGTCAACACTTCAACTTTGGTTGAACTCTCAGAGCTGACTACAGACGATTTAAAATTTGAAAAAGCAAGATTTTTCAAGCAGGCGCCTACGCTGAGAAAGCGGGCAACGGAGCAGAAAAAGGCACAATTATTTTTAGAAAAAGTTGCAAAACCTGCTCTGCCTAATGGAAAAAAGGATTGACAAAGGCGGACAAAAAGTCCGCCTTTAAAATTTATTTAGTAATTTTATTTTTTATGAGAAAACCCATAAAAATGGTTTGACATTATGGGATATTTTAAATATAATAATCAGGTAAGTTGAATTTAAGAGTTGCTGCTGTGGCTCAGTCGGTAGAGCACATCCTTG
>JBJFAG010000074.1:0-4417 GCA_051887795.1 Candidatus Coproplasma sp.
TCCAACGCAACGGATACTACGATGAGGATACCGGTGGTGGAGAATACGCTTATCAAGTCGATTGAAAGACCGCAAGCCGATAAAATAACCGACAGAATTGAAGGAATCAATGCAACGATCGTAAGATAGATTGCACCGAAAAGCGTAATTCTGTTGTTTATTTTCTTTAAGTAATCTGCCGTAGGTTTACCGGGACGAATACCCTGAATAAATCCGCCGTTCTGCTGAATAGTCTTGGATACGTCTTCAGGATTAAACTGCATTGACGCATAGAAGAAGGAGAATGCGAATATAAGTACGCACAGAACTACCATATAGATAAGCTGTCCGTACCAGGTACCGCTACCTGAGAACCATTCGGCTACGCCCGTTTCAAAGTTGCTGCCGGGCCAGAACAAGCTTGCAAGCATTGCAGGAACCGAAATGATGGAGAATGCGAATATCAGGGGCATAACGCCTGAACCGGATATACGCATGGGGATTACGGAGGACTGACCGCCGTACATCCTTCTGCCCTTAACCTGCTTTGCGTACTGGACGTGAATCTTCCTTTCGGAAAGGTCTACCGTACAGATTGCGGCAAATTCAAATACCGTCAGAATTACAAAGCCGAGAACTTCCCACAATACGCCGGGGTTGCCGGTGAATGCTTCAACGAATTTCTCTACGAGTGCCTGACCTGCCGTTGAAAGTATACCGATAAAGATTATTATCGAAATACCGTTGGAAATACCGTATTCGGTAATTCTTTCACCAAGCCACATAACGAGCATTGCACCCGCAGTGTATACGACGGTTAAGAATATACCCGCTACCCATTTAGCTGCCTCCTGCGAGATACCCTGTCCGTTGGAAAGGTATCCGAAGTTAGCAAGATTGATTGCCATTTCACCGTTGGTATCCCTTAAGCCGAAGCTGATGATGATACCGATTGACTGAGCAATTGCAAGTGCAATGGTTACGTACCTCGTAATCTGGGCAATCTTACGTCTGCCGCTTTCGCCCTCTTTGGAAAGGCGTTCAAGAGCAGGAATACCCACGCTTAATAGCTGAACGATAATCGAGGCATTGATGTAAGGGCTGATGCCCAATGCAAATAGCGTTGCGTTGGTAAGCGAGCCACCCGAAATTGCCGACATGATGTTTAAGAACGAAACGTCTTTAATGGCTTCGGTAAACGTGTCGGGCGAAATGCCGGGAACGGGGATATAGCAGCCGAGACGGAATATAACGAGCAGAAGAAGTGTAAACCAGATCTTTGTACGTATTTCCTTATTCTTAAAACAATTTTTTATTGTTTCAAACATTTTAACCTCTCTTTAAGCAGTTGAAAATGTCAACCGCTATGATGCGACGCTGAGATTATTCAGCGTCGGCACCGATAACTTCTGCTTTGCCGCCGGCGCTCTCGATAGCAGCCTTTGCGCTCTCGGAGAACTTAGCAGCTTTAACGGTGAGGGCAACTTCGATTTTGCCCGTACCAAGTACCTTGAGACCGCCGTTGTTCTTTACAACCTTGGTGAGGTTGTTTTCAACTACGTAATCGTAGTCAACTACGGTGTTTGCAGGTACGTCCTTAAGCTGAGAGAGATTGATGATGAGGTAAGAAGTTGCCCACTTGTTGTGGAAACCTCTCTTGGGGATCCTTCTGTGAAGGGGCATCTGGCCGCCTTCGAAGCCGGGACGAACGCCGCCGCCCGAACGAGCCCACTGACCTTTGTGACCCTTGCCGGACGTCTTGCCCTTGCCTGAGCCGATACCTCTACCTAATCTTTTGGTGGAGGTGTTTGCGCCCTCTGCGGGCTGTAATTCATGAATTTTCATAGCCATAACTTACTTCTCCTTAAACTTCCTCTACCTTGAGAAGGTACTTAACTTTCTCTATCTGACCGAGGTTAGCAGGGGTGCTTTCCAAGGTCTTGCTCTGACGGATTTTCTTTAAACCGAGCGCTGCAACGGTTGCCTTTACGCTTGCGTTTTCGTTGGATACGCTCTTAACTAACGTGATTTTAACCATTGTATTCCTCCGCTTAGCCTAAAATTTCCTCAACCGACTTGCCGCGAACTGCTGCAATTTCTTCTGCAGACTTAAGTTCTGCTAAGCCGGCAACAGCTGCCTTAACGACGTTGATGGGGTTGTTGGTACCGTGGGATTTGGTACGAATATCCTTAACGCCTGCAGCTTCCATAACCGCACGAACGGGACCGCCTGCGATAACGCCGGTACCTTCAGATGCGGGCATCATCAAAACCGAACCTCTGCCGTATACGCCCAAAACGCTGTGGGGGATAGAGGTGCCTTTAAGGCTAACCTTGATGAGGTTCTTCTTTGCCTGTGCAGTTGCCTTTTCGATTGCCTCGGGAACTTCCTTGGACTTGCCCATACCGTAACCAACCGAACCGTTGCCGTCGCCGACTACTACAAGGGCAGCGAAACGCATATTCCTACCACCCTTAACGGTCTTGGTAACTCTGTTAACCTGTATAAGCTTCTTTACGAATCCGTCGTCTTCTTCCCTTTTACGGGGCCTGTCGCCTCTGCGGGCAACTCTTTCTTTCTTTTCTTCCATGGTCTTACTCCTTAGAACTTAAGTCCTCCCTCTCTTGCGCCATCAGCAAGGGCCTGAACCCTGCCGGTGTAGAGGTAGCCGCCCCTGTCGAATACGACAGCGGTAATGCCCTTCTCTAAAGCACGAGCCGCAACGATTTTACCAACCGCCTTAGCTGCGTCCGTCTTGGTCATATCCTTGATCTCTGCCTTTACTGACTTTTCCATTGTGGAAGCAGCACACAAGGTTACGCCCTTAACGTCGTCGATTACCTGTGCATAGATGTGGTTAAGGCTGCGGTATACGCTCAGCCTGGGCATTTCTGCAGTACCGGAAACCTTCTTTCTTACTCTGGTGTGACGACGAAGTCTTTCTTCGTTCTTGTCGATTTTCTTAATCATAATATCTCCTTATCTGGACAACCCTTCGGAAACGGTTGAGCTTAAAGGGCCTTACGGCCAGCCGCATTCAGGCGGCTATCTGCACGGATTGATGCAGACTTGCTTTAAGCAACCTTATATCCGAAATTACTTCTTGCCCTTGCCTCCCGTCTTACCTTCTTTACGTTCGATAACTTCATCGCTGTAAGCAATGCCGTATCCGTGATAGGGTTCGGGTTTGCGCACTGTTCTGATGTTTGCTGCGGTCTGACCTACGAGCGTCTTGTCGATACCGGTAACGGTGATTTCGTTAGGGGTGGGGCATGCAATGGATACGCCTGCGGGTTCAACGAACTCTACGGGGTGGGAATAACCGACGTTCATAACGAGCTTATTGCCCTGCTTTGCAACCTTCCAACCTACGCCGTTTACCTTCAAGGTCTTGGTGAAGCCTTCGGAAACGCCCTTAACCATGTTGGCAAGCAATGCACGGTATAAACCGTGTTTTGCGTCTAACTCTGCAAGGTCTGCACCCTTTACTACGTTAGCTACGTTGCCTTCTACCTGAATTAAGATGTTGCCTTCGATCTTCTGTGTAAGCGTACCTTTTGCGCCCTTGACGGTTACAACGCCGTCAGCAAAGGACACGGTTACGCCTGCGGGGATAACTACGGGTTCCTTACCTATTCTTGACATATAAAGTACCTCCTTACCAGATGTAGCAGAGCACTTCGCCGCCTACGTTGGCAGCCTTTGCCTGCTTATCTGTCATGACGCCCTTGTTGGTCGAGATGATGGCGATACCCAGTCCGTCCATAACCTTGGGCATATTCTCAACGTCTGCATAAACCCTCAAACCGGGCCTTGATACTCTCTGCAGAGCGTTGATGACCGACTTATTTTTGCCTGCGTACTTAAGCGTTACGACAAGCTTGCCGGAGTAACCGTCCTCTACAAGCTGAACGCCCTCGATGTAACCTTCTTTTAACATGATGTCAGCGATTGCCTTTTTCATGTTGGAGGAAGGAATTTCAACCGTTTCTTTATTTACTGCCAACGCGTTTCTGATTCGCGTGAGCATATCTGCGATAGGATCTGTCATTTTATCTTTCCTCCTTTAAATTACCAGCTCGACTTCTTAACGCCGGGAATTTCACCCTTGTAAGCAAGTTCACGGAAACAGATACGGCACACGCCGTATTTGCGAAGAACCGCGTGGGGTCTGCCGCAAATAGAGCACCTTGTATATGCTCTCGTTGAATATTTAGCAGGCTTCTGCTGCTTGTTTATCATTGACTTCTTTGCCATAACTCTTTCTCCTTACTTCTTGAAGGGCATACCGAGTGCCCTTAAAAGCTCTCTTGCTTCTTCGTCGGTCTTAGCCGTTGTAACTATGCATACGTCCATACCTCTGATCTTCTCAACCTGGTCGTACTGGATTTCGGGGAACATAAGCTGTTCCTTTAAACCCATGCAGTAGTTGCCCTT
>JBJFAG010000075.1:0-4413 GCA_051887795.1 Candidatus Coproplasma sp.
ATGTCCTCCTGATTCTTTTTAACCAGGTTGCGAAGCTTGCAGTTGTTGGCGACTAAGACGGCGCCGCCCGCCATGCCTACGGCAAGCCCTAAGATAAACTTTTCCATAAGTTATTAACCTCCTTAACCATACTTTGTTTTTTTGCGCTATGCGCCTTTCTACAAGTAATATGGGCTAAGGTAACACAATTTATGACTGTAAATTTTTTACTTGAAGTCTAAGCAGAAAGTTTTCGTCCATCAGCCTTTTAACTACAGCGGTAAGGCGTTTATTCTCCTCTTTAAGGCCCGCGTTCAGCTCGTCGTACAGGGCGTTAATCTTGTCCTCAATCGCCCTTTTACCCTCGTCGTCCACGGTATACCCCGCCTCCTTCATCAGCCTTTCAATCCTTTCAGGCTCCTTTGCCATGACGTTGCGGTACTTATTCTGATATCTGAGCATAAGCTTGTCGTCGCCGCCTGAGAGGTTTAAAACTGCCTTTCGCACGGATATACCCTTGCTCTTAGCGGACAGAATTGCCCTTAAAATCTTGTCCGTCTCCTCGTCGGTAAAGGGTCTGGACTCCTCCGCCTTCAGATCGGTACCCTGCAACAGCTCTCTTACCTCTTTATTGTCGCTGCTCTTCAGCAGAGCGTAATAATAATTACGGACGCTGCCCTTTGCCCTGCCTGCCTTTTGGGCATACTCGCTGAAAATGCGGGTTAAAGTCTTACCCTGAACCTTGCCCTCACACACAAATTTAACTAAGCTTTCGGCCTCTTCCTTGGTATAACCGTTAATTTTTTCCATAACGCCCTCCGATTTAATTTTTGTCTACGCATTTATTGACATAAAACTTTTAGTTTATACATTAAATAATTTATGAGGATTTATTTTTTAACCGACCGCCGTGCAGCGCTGAAGCTCAACGGCGAATACCTGGGCGTTATTGACGGAGTTGAAAGGTTTGTTGACTTGCCCGACGGGCAGGAGGTGCTGGCCGAGGTAATACCCGCGGGGGAATATCTGCCCTGTTCATTTTTTATCGGGCAGCGCCTGTTTGAAAACCCGCCTTATTTTTTGAACGTGTACCTGTCGGAGGACGGCGCATTGGTATACGTTACGCACTTTGAAAGAGCAGACAGGGGGCTGAATATCCTTGAACAAACGGAGTTGAACGGCCTGGGCGCCACCTTATTGGAGCTGGGCGGAAAGCTATATTTAAGCTGTGACGGGCAGAAGAGCCACCTCTACCCGCTTCCCCCTTATTTTGAAAACTGCCGCCTCACTAGTGACAGGTTAGGCGGGTTGCCCGTTATCGTTGCGGCAGGCGAAAGGGGGCTTTGCCTTGTTTCCGCAGAGGGAAAAAAGCTGTATTCAGGTCAGGCGGATAGCTATTCGATAGGGGATATGCTGGGGGTAACGGTAAATTTCCGCACTTCTGCGGGGTATTTTGCCCGACGGGAATACTCCTATAACGGGCAGGAGTTACAGCTTATAAAAAACGCCGTCGACAGGCGGTACAAGGTGGAGAGTGCAACAATGCACTTCGCCTTTTTTGAAGCCCTGCTGTACGGAGCCGACTGCAGCGAATATTTAAGCGGGGATATGCAGGGAACGGAGGAGGCCATGAAGGAGTACCTTGGCGATTACAGCGAGGTGCTTGTACCCCGTCAGGCTTTTTACGATAAACACGGGGATATCATGGCCGCCGCCCTCGCCTACCCCATTAGGGACAATTTGTTTGAAATCAAGTACTGCTCGGTGGAAATTGTTAACGGTAAAATCGGAAACGTCAACCGCATTGATTAACAGCCAAGCAAGGCAACGCCTTGACTATGTTTCTTATTTGCCTTTGCGCTTGCCTTACTCTTCACCCGTCAAACGTAAAGACCAAGGCAACGCCTTGACTATGTTTCTTACCTGCTTTAACGCATGCCCTACTCTTCACCCGTCAAACGTAAAGACCAAGGCAACGCCTTGACTATGTTTCTTACCTGCTTTAACGCATGCCCTACTCTTCACCCGTCAAACGTAAAGACCAAAGCAACGCCTTGACTATGTTTCTTACCTGCTTTAACGCATGCCTTACTCTTCACCCGTCAAACGTAAAGACGGCGCACCGTTACGGTGCGCCGTCTGTCCATAATTATTCTTATTTATTTTAATTTAACCAGCTTTTCGATTGCCTCAAAGGACTGCTGGGAAATAACGTGTTCAATCTCACAGGCGTCCGCGTCGGCAATTTCGCTGTCAACCCCGTTGGCAACCAAGAACTCCCGTATGATAATATGCCTGTGATAAACCCTTTCTGCATACTCCCTGCCCTGCTCGGTCAAGTGGATATGCAGTCCGTCCGTCACGATATATCCCTTATCCTTCAACGCCCGCAGGGCCTTTTGCACCGCAGGCTGAGATACGCCCATCTTACGGGCAATCTCTATCTGGTGTACGTCCTCCAGCTCCTTTGAGAGCATGAGAACGGTCTCTAAATAATCTTCCACCGACTGATTATGTTTCATAATTTTTTACCTTATTTTAGAACCAAGCCAATCTCTCTTCAAGGTGGCGAACTATTGCAAAGTATATACGAAGAGAAGATTACTCGTCGTCGCCGGCCAGCATTCTCTCCCTTTCGGCGATGGTCAATGCCTCTACCATCTCGTCAATCTCGCCCATCATAAAGGCGTCTATTGAGAAGAGAGAAAGTCCTATTCTATGGTCGGTAACCCTGCCCTGGGGGAAGTTGTAGGTACGGATACGCTCCGACCTGTCGCCCCTGCCCACGAGCGATTTACGCTGGGCGTCCTGCTCGGAGCGGTTAAGCCCGTTGTAGTAGTCGTACAGCCTGGAACGCAAAACCTTGAACGCCTTGTCCTTATTTTTAAGCTGACTTCTCTCGTCCTGGCAGGTAACCACTATACCCGTGGGGAAGTGAGTAAGCCTTATTGCAGTTTCGGTCTTGTTAACCTTCTGGCCGCCTGCACCCGACGAGCGGTAGACGTCCACCCTGACGTCCTCGTCACGTATTTCGACTTCGACGTCCTCAGCTTCGGGCATTACGGCAACGGTTGCGGTAGACGTGTGTACCCTGCCCTGTGATTCGGTTTCAGGTACCCTCTGCACGCGGTGAACGCCGCTTTCAAACTTCAGCTGCTTGTAGGCGTCCTTACCCGAAATGTTTAAAACTATTTCCTTGATACCGCCAAGCTCTGTTGCGTTTTCATCAACCACTTCCACCTTAAGACGGTGGTGTTCGCAGTAGTGCAGGTACATCTGGTACAGCTGTCCCGCAAACAGAGCGGCCTCTTCGCCGCCTGCACCGCCTCTTATTTCCATAATGCAGTTTCTATCGTCGTTCTTATCCTTGGGCAGAAGGAGGATTTTAAGCTCGTCCTCAATCTCCTCAAGGCGGCGTTTGCATGCGTAGACCTCTTCGTTTAAAAGCTCCCTCATCTCCAGATCGGTCTCGGTCTTTAATGCCTCCTCGGCCTGTTGAGATTTTTTGCTTTCGGCAAGGTACTCCTCATACTTTGTAGCCGTCTCCATCAGCTCGGACTGCTCCTTTGCAATCTTAGTCCACTCCTCGCTGCCTGCAGGGATAGCGGGGTCGGAGAGCTTTTGAGTAAGCGATAAATATTTATTGTAAATTTCAGTTATTTTAGGAGTCATACTTAATTAAAATGCAATCTTTAAAATCCTCTCCACGCCGGAGAAGTCCTTGACTATCATAGCGTATTCACGCTTGGGGAAGAGTTTTAAAACGTCCTCCGCCTGGCCTTCGCCCACTTCAAGCATGAGCATACCGCCCCTTGCCATATAGCGGGATACCTCCTGAGACAATCTTCTGTAGAACTCCAGCCCGTCGTCACCGCCGTCAAGGGCAATTCTCGGTTCGTAGTCCTTAACCTCGCTCTGAAGGTAGGGAATCTCCCCGCTCTTGATATAGGGGGGATTGCACACGATAAGGTTAAACCTGCCGTGTACCTTGGAGAACAAATCACTCTGCACAAAGGTTACGTCAACCGAATTGTAGTTGGCGTTTTCCTTTGCAAGCATAATTGCCGCATCCGACACGTCCGCGGCGGTAATCGTCGCCTTTTTGCCCTTGAGGTGCTTTGCAATCGAGATGGCTATACAACCGCTTCCCGTACACATATCCAGCACCTTATCCCCGTCCTCTATGGTGTTTACCGCCTGTTGAGCCAACAGCTCGGTTTCGGGCCTGGGGATTAAAGCCCTCTCGTCGACCTTAATCTTGCAGTCGTAGAAATCGACGTCGCCGATGATATACCAAAGCGGTCTGCCCGTCATACGCTTATCTACGATGTCGTAAATTTTACGGGTTTCGCTGGGCTTAACCAGCCTCTGGGTACCCAGCTCGCTCCTGTTCATATCCAGGACAATGGCATAAATCCACTCCGCATCGCTCTC
>JBJFAG010000076.1:0-4366 GCA_051887795.1 Candidatus Coproplasma sp.
GGGCCCAAGGAAGAATTTTTCAAGGACAAGCTTGACTTAAGTGTAGTTGCGGAGGACCTGGGTGTCTTGGACGAGGGGGTATACCGCCTTATGAAGAACGTCGGCTACCCCGGTATGAAGATTCTGGAGTTTGCGTTTGACGGCAACCCCGAAAACGAGCATAAGCCCGCCAACTATACCGAAAATTACGTTTGCTACACGGGTACGCACGACAATATGCCCCTGCGAGGCTTTATTGACGAGCTGGGCGAAGAGGCGCTTGAAACGTACAAGGAGGACCTTGCCGAGCAATGTGAAGCATTGGACGTTGAGTGTGATTTAACCGACGGCGCCTCAATGTGTAAAAGCATAATAGAGCTTGCGTTTGCCTCCAAGGTACGTACTGTTATAATACCGCTCTGGGATCTGCTTGCAATGGGGGCGGAGGCACGTATTAATCTGCCTGCAACCGTAACCTGCGACAACTGGAGTTTCCGCTTTGGAAGGGAGCATTTTTCAAGAGAGCTGAAGGAGTATTTATGCAACCTCTCAACCCGGACGGGCAGAAAGGTTTGTTAATGTGAAATTTTGGCGTTAAATGACTTTTTTCTTGTGTGTCACGGCTTTTGTGTGATAATATATTGTTATGGAAAAGCAAATTATAGAATTATATGACGAGCGGGAAGCGGAAAAGCTTAGGACTGCAAATATAATTTGGATTGTCGTTGTGTCAATCGTTGCGGCGGCGTGCCTCGCTGCGTGCATAACGCTGTTTTGCCTTGTGGGGCTGCGCAACGTTCAGCAGATGATGATTGCCTCAATGTGTACTGCGGTAGTCGGAGGTTGGATTGTAATATACATCTGCACCTCGGTAATCGGTGAAAACAAGCACGAAATAATTCATTCAGCCAATATGTTTGAAGGTGAGCGCACCGAACACGTAGGCGTACTGAAGATTGGCACTGAAAGGTTGAGGATAATAGGCAGCATAACCTTTGTTAATTCAACCGTGACAGACGGGGATAAAACCGACAAAGTCAAGATAAACGTCAGGAAGGTTAAAAAGCTTAAAAACGTTAGCGGAAGGGTAAAGCTATATACCGTACACGGCTATGCGGTTGCATTGGAGGTGTGCGATGAGGATAATTAAGAATATCTTTTCCAAATTCTACCTCTACCTTTTGTGGGCAATGCTTTCAGTAATCTTCGTCGGTTGGATATTTACGCTTATTACCGACACCGTACCGAGAAACAAGGTCACGCTGTATGCGGACGTGCTTGCAATCGAGGATCTGGACCTCAGAGAGGAGCTTGAAAAGAGCAAGCCCGACAACATTAAGATGGTCAAGGTACACCCCTTTACTTACGTTGCGTTCGGTTCGAGTATAACGGGGGGAGACATTTATTTGGTTAAGGAGTCGGATATCGAAGAATATATCTCCTCTTTCTGCCCGCTCGACGAGGAGTTTACCGTTCGCTATGCAGACCGCGGTATATACTGCAACGAAGAGGGTATAGCCTACGGAATTAAGGTATACGACGCTGCAACCTCCATCGGTTGCGCTATGCAATACGTAGACTATTCGCCCGCAGCGGATGAAGAGGCGCAGGATTATTACCTTTTCTTCAACAAGGACTCCCTGCACAGCGGTACGCTGAGCGAGGCGAACAGCTCTGCGGCGTTAACCATTGCCCATGTGTTTCTTGCACTTTAAAAATAAATAGGTAAAAACGGGTGACGGAATATTTCCGTCACCCGTTTTGTATATTTCGGATAATTACTTTGCCTTACCTTTAAAAATTGCCAACCCGTAGGGGGGAAGCGTTACGCTTTCGGCTTTACCGCCGTTCAGCATATCTTCGTACATTCCGCCCAGGTCGAGGTTCTCAACCGCATTTTCGGAGTAGTTCTCTACGAACAGATAGGTGTTTTCCCCGTCCGTTCGGGTGTGAGCGCTGACTGCAAAGGGCAGTCCGTCTTTACCCGAAGGGATTGCGCGTTCGATGCCAAGCTCGTCTATAATGCCGTTTAAAATCACGCTCTTGAAATCGTCGCCGTCCCTGAACGCCTGGTAGTATGCCTTGCCTAAGCCGTATTCGTTGACGGTTGCGGCGGGTTCGCCCTCGTAAAACTCTTTGGAATAGGTCGCTAAAGATCTGGCGCTGCGGGCATGAATAATCTCGCAATAGTCATATGCCGTGTACTTTTCGCCGTTGCAGTCAACCTCTCCCGTCTGCCCGGGGTAGAGGGTGTCGATCTCCTCGTTCCAGATTCCGAACACGTCTTTAAGCTTACCCGCAGGGAAGCCGCCGAGGTGGCATAAATCGGTATCGTTAACCATGCCGAGCGCATAGGTTGCGTAAAGCGTTCCGCCGCCTTTTACGTAGCTTTCAAAGCTTGCGATAGTCTTATCGTCAACCATATACAGCATGGGCGCAATGACGAGTTTGTATTTAGAGAGGTCTGCATTCCTGTCGACTATATCGCAGTTAATGCCCCTCTTCCAGAAATACCTGTGGTAGGAGTAGCAGGTCTGGTAATACTTCTTATTCTTCTGTGCAAAGCCCTGGCTGTCGTCCAAGGCCCACATGTTCTCCCAATCGTAGATAATTGCAACCTGAGCGTCAACGCCCGTACCGGCGACCTCTTCGATTTTTTCAAGAATCTCACCCGTCCTTGAAACCGAGCGGAACACCCTCGTGTTCTCCGTTCCCTCGTGGTCGACTACGGCGCCGTGGAACTTCTCCACGCTTCCGCGGCTCTTTCTCCACTGGAAGTACTGCACGCTGTCGCTTCCGTGCGCCACCGCCTGAATCGAAGCAAGATTATCAAGGCCGGGGCGTTTAAGCTTATTGAAGTCGTGCCAGTTAACGAGGCTGGGCGTACTCTCCATAAGCAGGAAGGGTTTATCCTTCAAGGACCTGTATAAATCATGCCAGAATGCCGTACTCTGGGCGGTTAATTCCTGGTTGCCCGAATGCCACAGGGGGTAGGAATCCCAGCAGGCAAAGTCAATGACGTCGCGGAATTTGTAGTAGTCGTAGCCGTAGTGTTCAAACATCATGTTTGTGGTAACCTTGGCTTCGGGGCAGATTTGCTTTATGGGTTCGACCTCGCACTTCATAAAGTCGACGGTCTGGGCGGTTGCAAACCTGAACCAGTCGATATTAAGTCCGTGAATACTCCTCTCGGTTATGGGCGAGGGGGCTTCGATCTGGTCAAAGCTGTCGTATGTATGGCTCCAGAACGACGACCAGTAAGCCCTGTTCAGATTATCTATCGTACCGTATTTATCCTTTAAAAATCTGCGGAACGCCTGTTGACATAACGGGCAGTAGCACTCCCCGCCGTATTCGTTGGAGATATGCCAGGCAAATACCGCGGGGTGTTTGCCGTAACGCTCTGCAAGCTTGGTATTAATCGCCCTTACCTTTTCGCGGTAGACGGGGGAGGTAAAGCAGTGGTTATGCCTTGCTGAAAAATGCATACGCCTGCCTTCGCCGTCTACGCGTAAAACTTCGGGGTATTTATCCGCCAGCCAATGGGGGCGCGCTCCCGAAGGCGTAGCTAAAATAACCCTTCCTCCGTTAGCGTATACCCTGTCTAAAATCTCGTCCAAAAAGCTGAAGTCGTATTCGCCTTCCCTGGGTTCGAGTGCCGACCAGGAGAACACGCCCACCGTCATCTCATTGCAGTGAGCAAGCTTCATAAGCCGCATATCCTCGTCCCAGATGCCCTTGTCGTCAACCCATTGTTCGGGGTTATAGTCGCCGCCGTGCAACAGTTTTTTAAAATCGTCTTTTAAATAAATTCTGCCTTTCATACCCTCTACCGATAAAAATAAATTAAAGCCAAACAAGGTTTTGCTCCGTGCTATAATAGCATAATATAATAAGAAAATCAACGGTGTTTAAAAAAATAATATTTAAAAATTCGATATTGACAGTTTGAAAAGTCGGTGATATAATTCAAGATAGGAGGGAAAAAAATGAGTAAACTTAAAAAAATTATTGCTGCGGCGGTGGCGTCTGTGTTTATGCTGACGGGAATAGCAGGCCTTGCCGGCTGCGGTCCTAAAGTTGAAAAAATAGAGGGCTCGTCGCTCTACGTAAAAAAGGTCGAAAATCTTTCAAACGACTTCATCCTGGGTATGGACGCCTCGTCCGTAATCGCTGAAGAGCAGAGCGGGGTTAAGTACTACAACTTTGAAGGCGAAGAGCAGGACGTATTCCAGACGCTTGCCGAAAACGGCATTAACTACATAAGGGTAAGGATATGGAACGATCCTTACGATGAAAACGGCAACGGCTACGGCGGCGGCAACAACGATATCGACAAGGCGATAGAGATAGGCAAACGCGCCACGCAGTACGGAATGAAGCTGTT
>JBJFAG010000077.1:0-4331 GCA_051887795.1 Candidatus Coproplasma sp.
ACGAGAGAAGAGAGGCTAAAATTTTAGGCGTACTCAAAGAGTACGGCATTAACTCCATTGACGAGTGCAAGGACATCTGCCTTTCAAAGGGCGTTGACTGCGACAAAATCGTTCGCGGCACCCAGCCCATCTGCTTTGAAAACGCTGTCTGGGCCTATACAGTAGGCGCTGCAATCGCTATTAAGAAGGGCTGCGTTAAGGCTGCTGACGCCGCTGCCGCTATCGGTATCGGTTTACAGTCATTCTGCATCCCCGGCTCTGTTGCTGAAAATAGAAAGGTTGGCTTGGGCCACGGCAACCTCGGTGCAATGCTTTTATCCGACGAGACCGATTGCTTCTGCTTCCTTGCTGGTCACGAGAGCTTTGCTGCCGCTGAAGGCGCTATCAAAATCGCTGAAAACGCAAACAAGGTAAGAGGTAAGGCGTTAAGAGTTATCTTAAACGGTTTAGGCAAAGACGCTGCTTACATCATCTCCAGAATTAACGGCTTCACCTACGTTAAGACCGTATTCGATCCCTACACCGAGACGGTTACCGTTACCGACGAAGTTCCCTTCTCCGACGGCCCCAGGGCTAAGGTTAAGTGCTACGGCGCGGATAACGTACCCGAAGGCGTTGCAATTATGAAGATGGAGAAGGTTTCGGTTTCCATTACCGGTAACTCCACTAACCCCACCCGTTTCCAGCACCCCGTTGCAGGTACCTACAAGAAGTGGTGCGTTGAAAACGGCGTTAAGTACTTCTCGGTTGCTTCCGGCGGCGGTACGGGCAGAACGCTTCACCCCGACAACATGGCGGCAGGCCCTTCCAGCTACGGTATGACCGATACGATGGGCAGAATGCACTCCGACGCACAGTTCGCAGGTTCCTCCTCCGTTCCCGCTCACGTTGAAATGATGGGCTTGATCGGTATGGGCAACAACCCCATGGTTGGCGCAACCGTTGCAGTTGCAGTTGCAGTCCAGGAAGGCATGAGCAAGTAATATTGCTTTATTTAAGTTTAAAAGCGACTTCAAAAGAAGTCGCTTTATTTTTTTACGTCAGTCATACGCTTTACTTTTTGTACTAAAAATGATATAAATTAATTATGATTTACTTATATGTTTTACTCGGTGTAATCGTTGGTGTAGGGTTGGTTACGTTTATTGTATACAGCGTTGACAAGGGCAGGGCTAAAAGAGGTGCCTGGCGAATACCAGAAGCAACTCTTCTTCTCCTTTCCGTTTTGGGCGGTTGTTTTGGCGGAATACTTGCCATGCAGTTGGTAAGGCATAAGACAAAGCATTGGTACTTCTGGGCGGTGAATATACTTGCCTGTATAGTGTATTTAGCTCTGCTTGTGTTTATCTTGATTAAATTTGTATTTTAAAAAGTTATGCGGACTTCGTTCACGAAGTCCGCATTTAATTAAAGTGAGCATTTTTGTAATTGGCTGTAGAGAAGGTAACTACCCACGATATCTAATACGAAGATAAAGCTGAATATCAGCCCCACTATTATTGCTGCGTTTATACGTATGCGCTTTTTGATAAGCTGCCTTATTGTGTAAGCCACTACCTGAAGGCTTGAACAGACCATATAGATATAGGTTATAAAAACCTCTATGCAGATAAGCAGCGGAACGGCAAGCATCAGGAAGGGATTTAAAAAACCTGCAATCAGCAAAAAACAGACAAAAAAGTTTATTATAAACCAGGGAATTAACGTAAGCTTGACGATAAACGTGGTTAATGCAGGGTTTTGACTGTCGTGCGTAACGTTGAGTATTGCAAACACCACGGCAACTATTGCGACGGGTATAAACAGCAGATTTAAACACAATCCGATAATAATCAATACTCCGCAAACTTCAAAATCAACAGAGGGGATTTTTGCGAGTATCAGGCATATGTAAAACGGGATTTGTATTAAATACATTACCACCGCTTGAATTATTAAAATTACTTTACTTTTAGTCATGATTGTACCTTGATTAATCGGAAATAAATCCTTTTATCTCTTCTATAAACTTTGCCTCGTTTTCAAATATTGTTTCGCCTGAAGAGGGGTCCTTCAAGGCAAATACGCCGAATTTTTTATCTGTTGTGTCCAGTCCGAAAATATTGTCGGTGTGTTTGTTTAAATTATCAGGCCTGTCTATTTTTGTCGGATAGAGCAATGCACAACCTTTAAAATTATCACCTTCTTTTAAATGATAATTATAGGAGTATGCATGCAGCTGCCTGATGTCGTCATTGTCAACGTCCTCACCTCTAAATTCCATCTTCTTAAACTTAGCGTCGAAGATAAAAACCGCCCCTGTATTCCTGTGTCTTAAGACCAAATCGGGATAGTTTTTCTTGGGATAAAAGGTATTTCCGTAAAAAGAAATCTCACATTGAGCATCTATTTCCCAATCCGATAAATTCATTTTTAATAGGTTGTACAAATACATTTCCCATATAAAAGAGGAGTCAACCAAAAATCCGCTTACGCCCGAAGTCGATTTTGTAGTACCGCTATTCAACTCCATGTTGGCTAACAGAATTTTTGCGTACTCTAAAGGGCGTTTAAAATCGGCATAAAGGCTGTTGTTTAAGACCTTTTCCTTTTCAATATTATTAATGACGTTTTTTGAAGGTCTTACCCCGGAATACAGCTCGTTTATATAATTTTTAAAAGAGGTCAAGCTTGGCAAAAGTTTATCATGTGTGTTGATTTTACAGCACTTTAACGCCCAATAAATAACGTCAATGATAGGTTGAATTTCCAACCGTTTCGGGTACGTATAGGTTACCATTTTATCAGAAGCAATAATATCTCTATTGACGTATGCCTCAATGTCTATATTGCCGTTAATCGAATAGCCTCTATCTTTTAAAATGACGTACTTTTGGGGAATTGCCTTGCTTGCAACCTTTCTCAAAGATATTAAAAACAGATATTGAACCATCAGAGAATATATACCCTCTGTTTTAGTTGATTGTTCAGTGGTGTTGTGGTCAGCATAAATACCGCAACAGAAGTTTAACATTCTTGTAAAGAACCCGACTGAATACCCTGTTTCGATTTGTAGTTGGGGCAGCCCATTGTCTAAGTTTATTACACCGCAGTATAACCCCGTTGAGATGCAATATTTATTTTTGTTAAACCGCTCTACCCTGTAGATTAGCTTTTCCTTGCCTGAATTACGTTTTCCTTTTTCATCACGTCTGAATTTATTATAATCGGAAAAGGCTATGTGAAAATATCTATTCTCGTCTGTCAAAACGGAGGTATCTAATTGGAACACTCCTTTATTAATTATATTTTCGCATATTATATTAATAGCGTTTTCAACGGCTGTTTGATTGTCCTCGCCCTCTTTAGGCTTGATTCTGACAATTGAATTATCGATTAATATTTGACGTGAATAGTTGCGGTCGTAAAAATCGGTATTAATATGCGTGATCAGTTTTACAACTTGTTGCTTTTTTGGCCTATCCATTTTTTATACCAAATGCTTTGCGTGCGTTGTCGAGCCAGCCGTCAATCTCGCGCTCCTCTGCTACCTGACGAATGTACTCCTTGAGTGTACCTGCAATATAGTTATCAAAGACTTCTTCCGCCCTTTTACTAAGCATCTTCCTCTTTGACGTGTTGATAATCTTCAGGAAAAATGCGTGACCGATTTCATACATCTTGCCTAATCTTAACCCGCTTGAATAAGAAGTATCACAAATTAATCTGTTCAATTCTTTGCAATTTTTTACGTACAACTCAATTGTTACATCTGAAAAGTTATTGTCAGTCAGAACTTTAGTAATTACGTCATAATCACAGTTTTTCTCAATCCATTTAAACCTTCTTCTTAAAGCCAAGTCGAAGGTATCGATACTTCTGTCAACGTCGTTCATTAATCCGACAAAGTGAATATTAAAGGGTATACCAAAGTACACCTCGCCATTAATAATCTTGTAGGCAAGGTCACTTTCTTGTTTTTGCTGTTCTCCTATCACCGTCTTTATGAGACTTGATAAAGCTGTTGAGACGAGATTAGTTTTAACCTCAGTATAATTACTTTTAAAATCATAATCTCTGTATTCTAAAAGGGTAAAAGTTTCACCGAATATGCTTGATAGATTACCTCTGTTTATCTCGTCCACGACGAAGTAGTAGTGAGGCCAATCGGCAAAATCGTTTAAGTTGATATGCTCTAAATCAACGTCAATTCCTTTATCTATATAATTTTTCTTATAAAAATCCTCGTTCTCTTTTCTTACTAAAATGCAAAAATCTTTAAAACTACCGTTGGCGACTTGAAGTTTTAAATTTCCTTGATCGCTAATTCCTATAGGTTTTACACCTTCAAT
>JBJFAG010000078.1:0-4299 GCA_051887795.1 Candidatus Coproplasma sp.
GCTTTTCAATCATAATCAAGGAAAACAAGCGATTGAGAGAGGAGGTGGAGGAGGAACTCTCCCGAACCTTAAAGCAATTTTCAATCGCCCGTTCGGTTACGCCGTCGTACCGTGCGGAAACGGCGTTTTCTATGCCGTCCGTTGCGGTCAGGGCGGAGTGTTCCACCGAAAGTATAATGGGTATCGAAGTACCCGAAATCGATATTATCAACGAAAAGCGCACCGACGGCCTGCCCTATGCCTATTCGGAAATCACCAGCGAGGCGGACTACTCCGTGGCACAGGCGGTTGACCTCCTCCCTAAAATGGTGCAGCTTGCCAAGATTGAAAAGACGGTTAGAATGCTCGCCGACGAGATAGAGCGCAATAAAAGGCGTATCAATGCGCTGGAATACGTTATGATACCCCAGCTTGAAGAGACCATCAAGTACATTAAGTCAAAGCTCGACGAAAACGAGAGGGCGGCGATAATAAGAATGATGAAGGTTAAAAACAAGTCTTAAATAACCGTGATAAACGTTAACTCCCCTGAAGGGGAGTTTTCTTTATGTAGCTCTACCTATTGCCGTGGGCGAAGCGTAAGCCGAATTAATCTCCGTACGGCTCGTCAATAGAAGTCATCGCCAAATGCGGCTGCCGAAAACAAAAATTGGCGGCGGCCGTCTTTTTTTTGCCTGACTATCAACTTGACATTCGCCGACCTCATGATTATTATATATTCAGTATAATGTCGCTTTTTCTGCGGAAAAACAAAGGGAGGTACGCAATGAGCAAAAAGAAAATAAGCGTTATTTTATTTGCGCTGTTCTTCTTTGCTGCTATGATTTTCACCGTCGATTACGTTGCAGTCAATGCGCAGCACGATTGCGTAGGCGACGGTTGTACAGTCTGTGCCGTGCTTGAGCTTGCGGACAATATCGGCGACGACCATACCGCCGCCCCTGCGGAAGCTTTCGTGCAGTACGACAGGGCGGAAGTTCTCGTGCCGTTTGTAAGCGATTTGACGGTTGCAGCAGCATCTCCCGTTTCACGCAGAGATATCCTTATAATTTAAATCAGCATTACAAGAAGTCTGCCGATGCGATCGGCTTTTTTGGCGTTCAAAAAATCGGGGACTTCTTTTTTTATGCCATTTATTTTATAAGGAGAATTTCAGATGAAAAAATTTTTTGCGCTTTTATGCGCAATATTGATAGGTTTGCCGTTCTTCGGCGTTACGGGCTGTACGTCCGACGACGGCGTAAAAAAGAAGATTGTCTGCACTATTTTTCCGCAGTACGATTGGGTGGTGAATATCCTCGGCGATAAGTCGGAAGAATACGAGCTATGCCTTCTGACGGATACGGGCGTCGATTTGCACAACTATCAGCCGTCCTTTTCCGACGTCGCTAAGATTGCCGCAAGCGATTTGTTTATCTACGTGGGTGGAGAATCGGACGGCTGGGTAGAGGGAACTCTCGCAAGCTATCCCGCCGAAAACCGCCTTACAATCTGTATGATTGACCTGGTGGATGCAATCGAAGAGGAAGAGTCGGAGGGCGAAGAGGAACACGACCACGACCACGGCGAAGAGGAGGAATACGACGAACACGTCTGGCTTTCGCTGAGAAATGCACAGACAATCGTAGGCGAACTTACGGAAAAAATATGTGTACTCGATAAAGACAATGCGGCATATTACCGCACCAACGCCGAAAACTATAATAAAAAACTTGACGAGCTCGACGCCCAATACGCCGAGGTGGTGGCAGGGGCTAAGTATAACACTTTAGTCGTAGCCGACCGCTTCCCCTTCCTGTATACGGTAAGGGACTACGGCCTGAATTATTATGCGGCTTTTTCGGGCTGTTCGGCGGCTACGGAAATCAGTCTGGCGACTAAAAATATGTTAGTTAACGCACTCAACGATCTCAAGCTTGGCTGCGTAATAGTCACCGAATCTTCGGACAAATCGGTTGCGCAATCGGTCATTGCAGCGTCGGACGACGTGAACAGGCAGATACTCGTTCTGGACTCCTGCCAGACGGTGAATAGGGCAAAAATTCAGAGCGGGTACACCTACCTCGGAGCAATGACGGCCAATCTCGAAACGCTGAGATCGGCTTTGAATTGAGGTGAAGTATGGCTCAGTTAAAAGCTGTTAATTTAGCGGTCGGGTACGAAGGTAACGCCGTGTGTAAGGACATAAATTTTGAAGTAAACGCAGGCGATTATCTGTGCATAATCGGCGAAAACGGTGCCGGTAAGAGTACGCTTATGAAGACTATGCTGGGGCTTGTCCCTCCCGTTGACGGCGAGATTGTCAGGGGGGAAGGGATAAACGGAATTGGCTATCTTCCCCAACAGGATACCTCGCAGGCGAATTTTCCCGCAACGGTTTGGGAAATAGCTCTATCGGGATGCGTCGTGCATAGCGGTTGGAGGCCTTTTTACAACCGTGCGGAGAAGGCCCTCGCTCTCGAAAAATTAAAGCTTCTCGGCATGGACGAATTGAAGAACAGGAGCTTTGGCGAATTGTCGGGCGGGCAGAAGCAAAAGGTGCTGCTGGCGCGGGTGCTGTGCGCAACCGATCGTATTATGCTGTTGGACGAACCCGTCACGGGGCTGGACCCCCAGGCGACGCTCGACCTCTACGAAACTATAGAAAGGCTCAACAAGGAATGCGGAACGACGATAATTATGATAACTCACGATCTCAATTCCCTCAAATACGCCGATAAGGTCTTACAGGTCGGACAGGGCAAATGCGAATTTTGCGACGCCCGCACCTTTACCGAAAATAATTTCAAGGGGGAAAGGCAATGAGTTCCCTGCAAGAAATACTTAATATCTTTATTACGTTAAGAGTAACCATAATCAGTGCGCTGGTCGCAGGTATATTTGTATCCATAAGCTCTTCGCTGTTGGGCTTTACGCTGGTGTTGAAGAGGTTTTCGCTTATCGGCGACGGACTCTCCCACGTGGCGTTCGGTGCGATGTGTATTTCAGCCGTAGCAGGCCTTACCGATAACTTATTTATCGTAATGCCCGTTACCATAGTTGCCGCAGTGCTGTTGATGTGCTTCGGGCAAAAGACCATTAAGGGCGATACCATGATAGCTATGATTTCGGTCGGAGCGCTCGCTCTCGGCTACGTCCTTATGAATATGTTCCCCGTATCGGGCAACGTCTCAAGCGACGTGTGTTCGACGCTCTTCGGCTCGTCGCTGTCCACGCTGACGGCGGCGGACGTCTGGTCGTGTGCAATAATGTCGGCACTGGTTGCGATAGTGTTTATACTGTTCTACAACAAGATTTTCGCAGTCACGTTCGACGAAAAATTCATGCAGGTTTCGGGCGGACACGCTAAGGCGTACAACATTATGCTCGCCGTACTGACGGGCGTTGTCATCTCCCTTTCCATGCGTATCGTCGGTTCGCTGCTCATTACCGCACTAATAATCTTCCCTACCGTTTCCGCTATGCGTATCTTTAAGAGCTATAAAGGCGTAACCGTCTTTGCCGTGTGTTACGGCGTGGTGACTACGGTTATTGGGATAATTTTATCCATTCTGCTCAGTGCGGCGGCGGGGTCTATGATAGTGCTGACCGAAATAGCGTTCTTCATAGTGTGCTTTGCCGTCGGTAAAATCAAGGGCAGGGTGCAAAGGAAGGCGTAGAATGAAAAAGATTTTTAAACTTTTAGCCGTTGCGGCTCTGGCGGCACTGTCGATGCTTGCCGCCTGTTCGGACGACTTTATTCTGACAGAAAAGACCTTCTTCACGGTTATGAAAAACGTGCAGTACTACCCCTCTAACTATATCGGCAAGTATCTGGAGTTCGACTGCTTTACCTACGACCTCTCCGACGCTTACGGCGAAGTCTACCGCCTGGGCGTGCGTAAATGCTCTGCAGAGCTGGGTTGTACGTGCGGAAACGATACGATAATCGGGTTTATTTTGCAGTACGACGGCGAAATCCCCGCCCCCGTCAACCAGAGCGGCGACGACGTGGAAAAGACGTGGGTTAATCTCAGGGGGCAGCTTGTCAGCACCGATTTTACAGAGATAGAGATTCACTCTTACGACGCCGCGGGCAACGTCGTCGAAGGGGTAAACGAGAGGGTAAAGTTTTTAACTTTTGCCGTCGGTACGTTGGAAATCATCGAAGATTATTCCAATCTGAATTATTACGTTATTAAATAGGAGGATAAATTATGGCTAACAATAAATCGCGTGAGATGCGTAAAAATAATAACAAAAATAAGATATACGAGCTGGAGAGCGGTAAACTCAATTTATTTCATTTTATTGCAATAG